>JAFUZB010000299.1 GCA_017476845.1 Clostridia bacterium | reverse complement strand
TGTCATTCCTGCCAAGGCAAGAAAGATATTTGCGATATCCCCCGGAGATAAATTGGTGGTACTTGGCGATGAAAAACAAGGCCTTGCGATCATGAAATCGGAAAGCTTTCTGGCCTTTGCCGATGCCGTCAGAAACGGAGCATTCGAGCTGCAGTAGGTCTTAAAGTAGCGCCTATGTCTTCGTTCTTGAATGTTTTGTGTCTACATTGATGCCCTGTCTCACGAATGAAGCAAATACAGGTTTTGGCGCATTTTTATCCGACAAGATTTATGCGACAATGTAGACACAAAAACTGCCGAGAATCGAAGATGGCTTTGGTGCAGATGAAGTGTACATCGTCCCTTGCCCGGCTTTTGGATCGGGCAGGGGACGATTTGTATGCTCGCTTCACTGTGACTCAATGACTTCTTCCGCGATGGCAGGAACAGTTTGAACATACGGAGACATGCATCTTCTCAAACGAGAAAAGATTGGGTACACTGTCTATGGCGGATGCGATGACATGAAACGGCACCGCATCCGGATAGGAAGGCCCTGTGCACGGGAAGAAAACGTGAAGCAGGGCAGGAAATAGACGAAATCACACACTGGAGGGTACAGGCATGAAGGTTATTCTGATCAACGGAAGCCGCAGAGAAAAGGGTTGCACCTTTACGGCACTCACAGAGATCGCACAGGAACTGGACAAGCAGGGGATTGAGAGTGAAATCATTCACGTGGGCCCGAGTGCGGTCAACGGGGATATCGGCAAGTGCGTCAAAGCGGTCGGGGAAGCTATGCGCAGCGCGGACGGCCTGATCATCGGCTCTCCCGTGTACTATGCTTCTCCCTCGGGCGAGGTCATTGCTTTCCTTGACCGGCTTTTCTGGAATTACGGCAAGGAAATGGCCTACAAGCCCGGTGCGGCCATCGTATCCGCACGCCGCGGCGGAACGACGGCATCCTTCGACGTGCTCAACAAGTATTTCACCATCACCCAGATGCCGGTGGTTTCTTCCCAGTACTGGAACATGGTGCACGGGAATACCCCTGACGAAGTGCGCCAGGATGGGGAAGGCCTCCAGACCATGCGCACGCTCGCACGGAACATGGCTTGGCTCCTGAAGTCGATCCAGGCAGGTAAGGAACACGGTGTTGCGCTGCCTGAGAGTGAAGAGCGCATCGGAACAAACTTCATCAGGTGACCATTCCCTCCATGGCCTGGTGTGAAGCGGAAGGGATGAGATACCATGAAGCGAGTTGTTATGCTTTTTCTCACGCTTATGCTGATCTGTGCCTGCGCGCTGTCGCAGGCATCCGAACTGTATGTACGCAAGGTAGAGCAGCTTCCCGAGGACTTTTTCCTGGGTATGGATGTCTCCTCTGTGCTTGCAGAGGAAGCATCGGGCGTTGTGTACAAGGATGCGCAAGGGCAGGCACAGGATCTGTTTTCGCTACTGCACGAAAACGGAGTCAACCTGATCCGTGTACGTATCTGGAATGATCCCTTCGACAGTGAGGGCCGTGGATACGGCGGCGGGAACAACGACTTGGCTGCAGCCGTAGAGATCGGCAAGCGTGCCGGTGCGTACGGCATGCCGCTCTTAGTGGATTTCCACTATTCGGATTTCTGGGCAGATCCCTCCAAGCAGATGGTGCCCAAAGCCTGGGAAGGCATGGACATCAAGACCAAGGCCGAGGCTCTCTACGCCTATACCAGGGATTGTCTTGAAACGCTTCGTGATGCGGGCGTCGAGGTTGCCATGGTGCAGGTCGGCAACGAGACCAATGGCGCAATGTGCGGGGAAAAGATCTGGAAGAACATCGTCTATCACCTCATGGCAGCCGGGATCCGTGCCGTGCGTGAGGTATATCCCGAGGCGCTTGCGGCAGTGCACTTTGCCAACCCTGAGAATGCGGAAAACTACCTGAACTATGCCTCCAAGCTCCAGTACTACATGCTGGACTATGACGTCTTTGGCACGAGCTACTATCCCTACTGGCACGGCACGCTGGAAAACCTGCAGTCGGTGCTCTCCGAGATCCAGTCGCTCTATGGCAAGAAAGTGATGGTCATGGAGACCAGCTATGCCTGGACGCTGGAGGACGGGGATTTCAGCGGAAATACCATCGGTGAGGCCGGCGGATATGAGAAGCCCTGGCCGATTACGGTACAAGGTCAGTCCAACGAACTGCGGGAGTTCGTAGCTGCCGTAAGCGAGATCGGTGGAATCGGTTTATGCTGGAGGGAAGGCGCGAGGGTGCCTGTCGGCCGGGAAAGCTATGAAGAAAACAGCGAGAAATGGGAGACATACGGCTCCGGATGG
>JAFUZB010000298.1 GCA_017476845.1 Clostridia bacterium | reverse complement strand
TCCAGCATGCCGCCTTTTGTATCCAAGCACTTATGCGATTACGTGAAAGCTTAACGCGCTCAGATATCCTTGCGATAGATTCTTCATCAATTGCCATGAGTATTATCATTGCACGCTGATATCGGGCTACTGTGTTTGACCGGAACACCATGGATGCGTATTTTTTGAAGATGTTTATCACTTCATCGCAAAACATAGGTCTGCGTGATTCAGCTGTTGTTCGCACCTTGCCACATCCTTTCTCGTATTGTCACTACGGGTCAGTAATGGGTTTAACCGGAGCATTCAAAGTTATACACTATATTGGCAGCTGGCGATCACAAAGCAAGCATATCAATGTGCACTTTCAGAGTTCTGAAAGACATCTGCGAGCGCAGAAATAACCTTTTGAGACGTCTCGACTGTTTTTTGCATCTTTGCCAGTACATTGTGCTGCTGCAAAATCATCTCTTTCAGATCCTGTATTTCTGCGGCAAGCTCTTCTTTATCGTTTGCGGTGACAGAAGCAACATCTGTTCGGTCTGCACTTTTTGACCGCTTGCCCGCAGATGCTGCTGTAGGATTATTCCGTCGTTCTTTAAGTCGCTTGGCCTTTTCAGGATCCAGTAGTTCTTTTGTAATGGGATCCACCCGACCGATGAATGTTCTCTTCGATTTGGGCATCCGAGTCACAGGGTCTCTATAGCTGACAGACTCGTATGCGTAAACGTAACCGGTTTTCTTGTTGGTTTGATACACTACACAGGACATGCTTACAATCACCCAGAAGTAATCATACACTACACTGCGCGTTCTGTCAACATTGCTTTTTAAGTTTCAGTATGCAAAAAGTTTTTGGGCGACCTGTGTAGTGTGGTTGATTGTAGGTATATCCAGTGGTAATTCAAATGTGGTCGTAGATCATACGCACAATAATGCACTACTATTTATGAGATGCAGTACTAGAACCTGCCTGTGTCCATACCGCATATGCTTGACTGTATTTAGGTATTCCTCCGTTTCCCGTAGTGTGAACGGTGCGACATAAATAGATCGGGTAATCCTGCCATGTAATCCTCCTCGATCTCCAATCAGTTTGTCCAACATCCACGTTGTCGCAGAGCCACATACATAAAGTTTCAGAATGCAATCCTGACTCTTCCATCCATTCCAAAAATCCGACAGTGCAGCCAGGAACTGGCTTTTTTGTGTGTCCATCCAGGGCAGTTCATCCAAAAACACCGCGACCTTTTTCTTTCCCAAAGAAAGAAGATATTGCTTCAATCGGTCAAAAGCAGAAAACCAATCCTCCAGTCCTGCTATCCTCTCCCCCGAAATACGGTTCAGGGTCTCCTGGAATCGCTTGCGTTGATCTCTTGCACTTACGCGATAAAGGCCTGTGAACTCAAAATCAAATTGCCCGTTGAAGACATATTGCAGAAGATACGTCTTTCCTGCTCTTCTCCGTCCATACACTGCCACGAATTCTGATTTTTCGGAGGCATCGCATTTCCGCAGAGATTTGATCTCCTCTTCTCTTCCAATGAATTTCATCACGTCTGATGTAACTCCTTTGCCGACGGCCTCTCAACACACAGAGTAGTATATCAGAACAAGAATATCCAAACCATCGATTTTTCCTCCATAACTCCCTTTTTATTGTAGTTATGGGGGAAAAATAGGATTTTCTCTCCGTAACTACGCTTTCTGCAGTAGCAACACCAACTTCTAGCAGCAAGGGCTCTTGCACACAAAAACCTCATACTGCAAAGCGCAGCAGGCTTACATTCCTTACATTGTGCAGTATTTCTGACGAGGCAAGAAAAAGAAACAATAACTCTTGTAGTAAAATCACATCAATTACATTTATGTATTGATTTTTATACATTTGATGTTATATTGCGTATGACAATGATAGACAATACGGTCGATTTTCTTCCGCCGTTTATTTGCGATTACCTATACATCTCCTATGGCATTCACATATACTGAAAGGATACCTACAGGTATTGTCTACGAACCACACTGATGAAAGGTGTTGGCATGACCGCGTCCAATGCACCATCCCAATACCGCCGGCAGCTTTCTCATGCAGATTTTGCAGACACATCTGCTGTCACTTTACAGGTTGTCAGGATTGCTTGCCTTTGCAGGTATGCAGTAATCCGGATGCTCACCCAGCCATGTCGTCTGCGGCATACAGGACAGCATGGATACTTCATCCTCTGTGAGGCTGAAGTCAAACACATCCAGATTAGCCCGGATATGTTCTGCACTGGACGCCTTGGGAATAGGCAAGATCCCCTTTTGTAGCAGGAAGCACAGATTGATCTGATGCGCTGTCTTCCCGTAGCGCTGTGCCAGCTCTGTCAGCACCTGGTTGGCCGTCGTGCTGTTCTTGTCACCGCGTCCAAAGGGACTCCACGCGATCGGAAGAACCCCGTTCTCCTTGCAGTACGCCACCGCGCATTCCTGTGAATATCCCGGATGCAGCTCCAGCTGATCAGCCACAGGCTTGATCCTGCAGTTGTCCAGAATATTCTTGAGGTGATGTGGAAGGAAATTGGACAGCCCCAGACGGCGCACTTTCCCCTTTTCCACCAGGCGTTCCATGATGCCGTATGTCTCTAGATCTCTTTCTTTCCAAGGCTCATCCGCCTTACCTGTCCTCCTGGGCCAATGGATCATGTAGATGTCCACATATTCTGTGCCCAGGCGGCGAAGAGAGCGCTCAAGGGCCGCCTCAGGATCCTCCATCTCATCAATCCAGAGCTTCGTCTCGATGATCACATCCTCCCTCGGAATACCGCTCTCCCGGATCATTGCACCAAGTACACGCTCCGTCTCATAGAGGGATGCGGTATCAAAGAACCTGTATCCGGCTTCAATCGCCGAGCGGATAGCGGCACTTCCGTCGTCGCCTGTAACCTGGTAGGTCCCAAAACCGATCTGCGGCAATTGTGTGCCGTCGCTGAGTGTAAAGGTGTTCATTGTGTTTGCCTCCTTGTCTTCCGTGCCGGACCTGATCAGCCCAGGGAACCGGCTTTTTCTTCTGTCACTTTTGTCTCTGATACTGCTTACCTCTGACATCCCTGCTATCTCCCAGATGTAAGGGCATCAATACTGTTCTTGAGCCCGGGTATGCTGCAGGCCACATACTTTGCCATCGCGCTTTCCGGTGCTTCCTTTGCACCGGAGTGGATGTATTCCATGTTCATCTCGGTAAAGGCGTGGGAATAAAATCGGGCAATGAAATCCATATCCTCGTCCCGCATGTCCCTTCCGCCCAGCGATTCTGCGATGATCTCATAGCATTTCTTCAGTGTGGCCTCGAAAATGCAGTTACGCAGTCCCTGCTGTGTGTCCAGTTTGACCGCCTGGCTGTAGAAGGCGATGTCACGCTGAAGAATGGTCAACAGATGCAGCGTGTTTTTCACCCACTGTCCATCTGTCACCTGCACAAAGTGCTCTTCGATATCATGGCGGAACATCCACTGGATGACATCATCCCGGTCCGTAAAATGGTAATAGAACGTGCTGCGGTTGATCCCGCATCCCTGACAGATATCCGTTACCGTGATCCTGGAAAGCGACTTGTTCTTGCTCAGCTCTTTGAGCGTATCCGCAATCAGCTTCTGGGTCCAGAGTTTTCTGTCCAACACTTCCTTTCTTTTTCTCCTTTCTTTCCCTATTTTTTTCTGACCGTGTTGTCCTTGATTATATAGAATTTTCAATGATTATTCCAACAATTTTAACTGTTTGTCGGAAATCCCGACAGATGCCGAAAGCTGATGCTGTTCTTTCCTCCCCGGTTAGCTATACTGTGACGCAATGACTGATCTGGAGGAATCGCTTATGAAGAAAATTCTAGCTCTACTGCTTGCCCTGCTCGTGTCCCTTCACTGCCTTCCCACGCTTGCGGAAGCTGCATTGCAGGATGGCACATATACCGCCTCATCCGCCGGTATGGGCGGCGAGGTCCCGGTCACCCTCTCGATCTCCGGCGGACAAATCACGGAGGTTGCCGTAGGTGAGAACAATGAAACCCCCGGTATCGGAACGCTCGCCATCGAGCAGCTGCCCGATGTCATCGTGGATCAGCAGAGTGCCGATGTCGATGTCGTCACCGGAGCCACCATCACAAGCAATGCCATACTCAGCGCCGTAAAACAGTGCCTGGTACAGGCCTGTGCACCCCAGGAAAGTGCCGCCTTCGTGCCTGGCACCTATGAAGGCGAAGGCATGGGTATGCGCGGAACCGTCAAGGTCTCCGTCACTATCGATGACAACGCCGAACTTACCGATATTCAGATCGTGGGGCATAACGAGACCATCGGCATCCGCGAAGCCGCCTTTGATCGCGTTCCCAAGGATATTCTCGCGGGCCAGACCCTGAATGTGGATGCCGTGACCGGCGCCACCCTGTCCAGCAGTGCCATTCGCACCGGTGTGCGGGACGCGCTGACGAAGGCCGGCGTCGCAGACAAGTTTGTCTCTGCTCCCGCCTATGCACATCCTTCTGCTTACACCTCTGACATGGAGGCCGATATCGTGGTTGTGGGCGGCGGACTCGCCGGCATGATGACGGCATACAAAGCCGCTTCCGACGGCGCTTCCGTCATCATTGTCGAAAAGAATGGCTACATGGGCGGCTCCTTCCCGCGCTCTGCCGGCTACATGTACACGCTTAACAGCCAGGTGCAGAAGGATGCTGGCTTCAATGTCCCCGAGGAAAATGAGTATGCCCCCGAGCACACCTTCACCAACACCTTTATCTATCACGCGAGCGGCAAGGCCATTGATGCCATGACCGAGATGGGCACAGATTATGCCCTGGTTGCCCCCACCGCCATGATCTTCGGACCTGCAATGGGCCTTGGCGGCGGCAGTGTGGCGCTGCGCCTGACCGATGCCATCAACCGTCTGAACATCCCTGTGCTGTATGAGACAGCAGCCACCGAGCTGATCTGCGAGGACGATACCGTCGTGGGTGTTGAGGTGCGCACGAACCACGGCGAAACCTTCTCCGTACGCGGCAAGGCCGTCATCCTTACCACCGGCGGCTGGTCAAACAACGAATCCATGATTGCTACCTATCAGCCCGAGGCAGTCGGCCAGCTGCGCGGCGGTAACCGCTACGCCACCGGTGACGGTCACGAAATGGCGCGCGCTCTCCATGCCGGTTTTGTGAACCTGGAAGATGGCAACCTGGCCTACTCCATCTCTCCCCGCACCTATCAGTACCTGACGTTTGCCCTTCACTGCGGCATCATGGTGGATAAAAATGGCCAGCGTTTTCTGGATGAAGCCTACGCGGAAAACGACTACATCTACCTGGACAAGGCTGTTCTGTCCATTCCGGACAACCGCTACTATATGGTCATGGATTCCGCCAATGCGGCCACAAGCGGCGAGCCCGGACTGATCGAAACCCTGGTGAAAACCGGTGCAGCACATGCCTACACCTCCTTGGAGGAGCTGGCACAGTCCGAGCAGATTCCCGGTCTTCACGACACCATTGCGCGCTACAACAGCTTCTGCGAAAACGGCGTGGACGAAGAATTCGGCAGAGAGAAAAACGGGGCCATGCTTCCCATTGCACTGGATGGGGATGTTTACTACTGTGTGGAGGGCACCATTGGCTACTATTCCAGCCTGGGCGGCATAGACGTCGATACCGCATGCCATGTGCTGGATGAAAACGGCGAGATCATCCGCGGTCTGTATGCCGCGGGTGAAGTCACCGGGAACTGCTACTACCATGACCTGGGGTACTATGGCGGCGGTCTGGGCACTGCCTACTCCATGGGCTGGGTCGCCGGTGAAACGGCTGCATCCGAAATCCGATCAGCCACTCAACGAGGCTGCGCCGGAAAACGCCGCGCAGCCTTTTTTGACAAAAGTGCGAGGTGAATGACATGCGAATCGTTGCCGTTAATGGCAGTCCCCGAAAGGGTTGGAACACGGAAAAAATCCTGCAGCGCGCCCTGGACGGCGCCCAAAGCGTAGGAGCCGAAGTCGAAATGCTTCAGCTCTATGCACAGCCCTTCAAGGGCTGTATCAGCTGTTTTGCCTGCAAGCGCAAAGGAAACAGCACCGGCGGTATGTGCACCTTTAGGGACGCACTCACACCACTGCTTGAAAAGGTGCGCACAGCAGATGCCTTTATCATCGGCTCCCCCGTATATTTCGGCGCACCGACCGGTATGGTGCGGTCGTTTCTGGAGCGGTTGATGTTCCCGGTGGATACCTATCTGGTGGACGGGGAAGGGAAACGGGTAAAGGTGCTGCATGATACAACGCCTTCCGCCATCATCTATACCATGAACTGTCCCGATTGGCTCATGAGGCAGGTGGATTACCCCAAACTCCTGGGGAGCAGTGCAGAGGAGATGGCCAGACTCTTCGGATACTGCGAAACCCTGTATGCCTGCGATACCTACCAGTTTTCGGATTATGACCGCTACGACTGCAATATGTTCTCCAAGGAAGATAAGGCCAGACAGCGGGATACCCATCTTCCCATCGACCTGCAAAACGCATTCGAACTGGGAAGAAGACTTGCCATCATGGCAGAGGAGGCGTCCACATGAAAATCATGCTCATCAACGGAAGTCCTCGCAAGCAGTGCAACACCGCCC
>JAFUZB010000297.1 GCA_017476845.1 Clostridia bacterium | reverse complement strand
CCAGTGTTATTGATCCGATGCAAGGTCCCATCTCATCGTGAGTCTTCCACTTGTATGTTCCGTCTTCTTGCTGGACTTTAACCTTGGTCGACACGCGCTTATATACGTAATACCCTTTCCCTTGCTTCTTCACTATGGTTCCCGAAGGCCGCAAATCACGGATTTCCTTTGGAACAGAATAGTTCCCCACAGCTCAATCTCTCCCTATATGTTTTGACGACCTAGACCGACCTAATTTTGACCGACCTTGCCGACCCAAAATTACCGACCTATGACGGCCTAATAATTCTAGGGGAGAAATTGAATACTGTCAAGGATTGTTGGATTTTTCACTGATAGGTCATGTGACAATTCACGGACTTACCGACCTAAAAAACCTGATAGTTGTGTATAGGGTTCTACTCAGTCGGCCAGAGAGGATTTTGGAACGAGTATCCCCCAAAATATCTGTATATAGCACGTTGATTACCACGTTTGGATTGATACATAACGAATACAGTGGAGTTTTTACCGATGTAGTAACGATGAATGACCTGTTTGATAAGTAAGCGGATTGCGAGGGGTCTACCCTGCTGTGTTCTGTCAGGATGACTTATTCTTCCCGCATTTTCCATACCATCGCGCGAAGGCAGCCATGATTCCTTCAAGGATAATAACAATTCCTGTGACCAGCCATACCGGTCTCATGTCAGCTCGCAGGGAGATAATCAGACCAAAGATTAGGTAGAGCAGAGTACAGATGCCTGAATAATACCACTGCTTCTTGTTGATTTTCAGACGAGGGTCTTTTGAATATTCTGGGAGCTGAGCAGCACCTGGAAGCGACCATAGACCACTGTGAGCGCGGGGAAAGCACCTAAGTTTTGTTGCAGGAATGCGATTAGGTAGGGGGATACGAGCAAGCGAGATGGGGCTGCGCCTCACGACCTACTGTAGATATGGACGAGGCACGACTGAAGAGTGTCAGTAAATCTCCACAAGCATTTAGCCAAAAAATAAAGCGTGGAAATTTTACTATCGACGAGCTGATGGATATTTCAATTGTATGTGGATGTGAGTTGAAATGTGAATTTGTGTATCCTAATGGAGACAGAATAAATGTTGAGTAAAGGGGCATAGATATGATTCATTATATTGAAGGAAATATATTTGATAGTCCTGCTCAAGTGATTGTTAATCCTGTCAATACAGTTGGCGTTATGGGAAAAGGAATTGCTCTCTCATTCAAACAAAGATATCCAGAGATGTTTCAAAGATATAAAGTTATTTGTGAGAAGCATCAATTAACCATAGGGAAGTTGATGTTATTCTATGAAGCAGATCATTGGTTATTACTGTTCCCAACTAAGGAAAATTGGCGTAATCCGTCTAAATTGGAATATATCGAAAAGGGCTTAATGAAGTTTGTGTCAACCTACGCAGAAAAAGGAATTAACTCAATTGCATTTCCATGCCTTGGATGTGGAAATGGTGAATTGAATTGGAACGATGTTAAGCCATTGATGGAAAAATACTTAAGCCCATTACCGATTGATGTTTATATTTATTTGCGAGCAGATAACGCTGATGTACCAGAACATCAAGGAAGCTCGAAAGTGGAATGAGTTTTTCACTACAAGATGATGATAAAACGGCTTTACGATAGTGTAAGTGCTGAAATTACAGATATATTGCGGTGAAGGTTCACGAAATCCAATATCATAAGACTTTCCGGGAGAACCATAATCCGGTTTGATGACGATATAAAGAGCGAGCCACGTAAATGGCTCGCTCTTCCCAGGGAGAGGATGGACAAATTGGCAAAAGGCATCTCGCAAAGATCGTTTAGCGTCCATGATAGATGCTATATCCGTAGGAATACAGTATGCGGTTGCTTTTCAATGGTGGATTGATCTCCCTGGCATCCCACTGCATGATAAGGCGCCAGGCGTGTTATGAACGAGATCCGAAGACAGCAGGCGGTCACTTAGCATCGCCTTGCGGCACATCCATCACCAGACGAAGTCCTACAGCGTTGCTGGCATATTCGGGACGGTAATTGCCGCGGTCATACACCCTGCACATATGTCCTCCGCGGTTCCATCCGCCGCCCCGCGCGAGATGATAGCTGCCTGTCTGTGCACCCGTGGGATTACACTGAGGATCCGCAGGATAGGGAGCATAGATATCCTCGCACCATTCACAGATGTTCCCGCTCATGTCGTACAGTCCAAGCTCATTGGGCATTTTCTGCGCTACCTTTTGCGGGCGGTCCACCTGATCGTACCATGCGACATCATCAATGTTATCGCTTCCCGAGAAGAGATATCCGTGCGTCAGCTGTCCGCCCTTGGCGGCATACTCCCACTCTGCCTCTGTGGGAAGGCGGAATTGCAGTCCACAGAGAGCGTTGAGTGCCTGGATCATGCTATGGCACTCGGAGAGAGTCACACTCTCCACCGGGAGGTTGTCCCCATGAAAGTGTGAGGGCCTGTCCCCTGTGACGGCTTCCCACAGGGCCTGCGTTACCTGGGTCTGTCCGATATAGAAGTCATCCAGTGTCACCGGATGCACGGGCTGGGTATCCCTGCCCCGTGTGTCGCCCATGGTAAAGGTTGAGCCTTTCACATAGACCATGATGAGTGTCTGATCCTAGACACGGATAAGCTTTTCCATACTTCATGCTTCCTTTCCGTTTGTCTGACAATGGATCCGGGTGAGTGGGTGAGATGGAGCGCGTTGATCTCGGCGATCTCTCCTTTCTCAGCGGCGGAAAACAGTTGGGGCAGCGGGGAGGGAGGCGAAAGATCCCTCCTCCAGTTCGCTATAGGTGGTCCCGGTTAGCGGGAGATAGGTCTTCTTGACACCTGGGCAGTTGGCTACGGCATGGTACATCGTGCCGCCCTTGGGGTTGTAATAGATAGGGGTGCTGTCCTCCGGGATACTGATCTGCCGCCCGGCAAAGTCCTCCCAGATGACTAGCTTGGTGCCTCCGCTTTCGCCTATGGGCAGATTGTCCCACAGCCAGGCTTGGTTGATACCGTCTTGATTCCGAAGGCGCTGCACGCGGATACAGCCGTGACTTGCGCGTATGCCCAGTTTGGCTTCGGTGGTTTTATAGTTCTTGCTCCCGTCCCCGTTTTTGACATAGGGCACCTCGTGCAGGAGGTCTCCGCTGTTGAAGCGGATGGCCTTGGCGCCGATGAGATGGTCCGACACGATGCTGCCTACCCGTGATACCATAAGGAACTCACCGGAGCGCGTGCGATCCATAAACGTAAAGAAGGCGCGGATGCTATTACGCGCCTTCTTTACGTTTGACTTATTTTTCCCGCATCATCCATAGCGTGACGGCTTCCATGATGCCCTCAAGGATCATGGCAATTCCTGTGACTACCCATACCGATTTCATGGCAGGCCGCAGGGAGATAATCAGGCCAAAGATCATGTAGAGCAGGGCACAGATGCCCGGATAATACCATTGCTTCTTGTTGAGTCTCAGGCTGT
>JAFUZB010000296.1 GCA_017476845.1 Clostridia bacterium | reverse complement strand
GGCGGCTGCGTGACCGGCGGCGGACAGCCGATCGTCAAGAGCGACATCCGCGCCTCCGTCAATGTCTCTGCCGTCCGTGCCAAGGCCCTCTACACCGAGGACGAAGGCAAGGCACGCCGCAAGAGCCAGGACAACGAAGAGCTCAAGACACTCTATCGCGAGTATCTCGGTGAGGCCGGCGGACATAAGGCACATCACCTGCTCCACACCACCTACACCGCACGCGACAAGTACGCAAACATCCAGTAAAGTCCATAAGAAGAAGGCCTCCGGCATCTGCCGGAGGCCTTCTTCTTATGCGTTTTCGCGGGTCAGGTCCGTGACCCAGATGTAGCGTCTGAAGTGCAGCAGCACCCAGGGGATCTTGCCGACCTCATCCAGACACGTGCAGGCGTAGACGAGCCAGACCGGCCAGTGAAAGACGAAGGTGCCAAGAGCTGCGAGCGGGAGGGCGATGCCCCACATGGCGACGGCGAGGGAGTAGACATCAAAGAGCGTGTCCCCTCCCGCGACAAAGATGCCATTGATGATAATGCTGTTCATTACGCGCCCGATGGTGTAGACCGACATGACGAGCATCATACCGCGAAGATAGGTGAGCGCGGTGTTATTGAGGCGGACGATGGAGAGAACAAGGGGCGTGATCCCAAGCATCACAAGCGAGGTCAGGATACCGCAGGGGACGGAAAGCCTGAGCAGACGGATGCCGTAGGTCTTGCCCTTCTTGAGATCGCCTGCTCCCAGCGCGTTGCCAACCAGTATGCCGCCGCCGCTTGCCAGGCCGTTGCAGGCACAGCATACCAGCTCAATGACGGAGGCAGCGACCGAGTTGGCTGCGGGAGCATCCTGATCAATATGTCCCATGAAGGCGCTGTAGGCGGTAAAGCCCACGCCCCACAGGAGGCTTGCACCTAGAATAGGGAGCATGCAGCGGTAAAAATCCTGCGTGAGGGCGGCATCCCGCCGGAGGAGCTCCCGGAGATCGGGCTTCAGGTGCCGCTTCCCGAAGGAGAGGGCAACCGACCAGATGAGCTCGATGATGCGTGCGACAAGCGTGGCGAGGGCAGCGCCCCGCACACCCATGCGGTCAAAGCCAAGGAGACCGAAGATAAACACGGCGTTCAGGCCGATATTGGCAAGAACGGCTGTGGTGGAGATGGCTGCGGTATCCGAGGCGTGCTCGGAGATCTTCAGAAGTCCCATATAGCACTGCGAGATGCCGGTGATGAGATAGGACCATGAGGCCACGCGAAGGTATTCGGAAGCCAGGCGGATCAGTTCCGCGTCATCGGTAAAAGCCAGCATGAGCGTGGAGGGGAAGAAGAAACAGGCGAGGAAGAACACCAGGGAAGTGATGGCGTTGAGCCGGAGCGCTATGGAGAACAGACGGCTCATCGCCGAGGTGTCCCGTTTGCCCCAGTACTGGGCACCGAGGGCGACGAGCGCGACGACAACCGAGGAGAGTATCATGTTCTGAATAAAGGAAAGGCGTGTGGCCAGGGAAACCGCTGACATGGCGTTCTGCTCAAGCCCGCCGAGCATGAGGGTATCGGCTACGCCCACGGCGGAGAGCATAAAGCTCTGCGCGGCGATGGGAAGTGCCAGGCGGATGAGTTCACGGAAAAAGTCGCGGTCGCCGAAATAGGTGCTGTGCTTCACGGTAGACGTACCTCCGCAGTATTGGGCCAAAGGCCACGGCGCACAGGATACAACAGGCGCGGAAGATGGGCAAGAGGGAGATCTCGGCACAGAGAAAAAGCGAAAAGCTGGTAAGGAAAAAAGTTGTTGACAGATACCCCGTGGGGGTATAGAATACCGCCCGCGTGATACCCCACAGGGGTATCCGAAAGAGATGTTCATGAGGTGAAGACACATGGGAGAATGTTGCTGCCATGAGCGGACCAAACAGCGCGACAGCGAGGAGAAGAAGGCGCTTGCCAACCGTCTGTGCCGCATAGCGGGACAGGTCAAGGGACTGCAGAGCATGCTGGAAAATGACGCCTACTGCCCGGACATTCTAGTGCAGGTTTCGGCGGTTACCGCGGCGCTCAATGCGTTCCGGGGAGAGCTGCTCGCCAGCCATATCCGTTCTTGCGTGGTGGAGGACATCCGATCGGGAAAACCGGATGCGGCCGACGAGCTTGTGACAACGCTTCAGCGAATCATGAAACAGGGGTGACCTAAAATGCAACAGTACAATGTAACCGGCATGAGCTGCGCGGCATGCGCGGCGAGGGTCGAAAAGGCGGTGGGCAGCGTTCCCGGGGTAACCAGCTGCTCTGTAAGCCTTCTCACCAATGCCATGGGTGTGGAGGGCACGGCCGACAGTAGTAGCATTATCAAGGCCGTGGAGGATGCCGGATACGGCGCCTCCGTCAAGGGGGCCGCGGGGGAGACAAAGGTCTCTCACGCAAGTGAGGAGGACGCACTGGAGGACAAGGAGACGCCCAAGCTCAAGAAAAGGCTGATCTGGTCGGTTGTCTTCCTTGTCGTTCTCATGTATGTCTCCATGGGACATATGATGTTGGGCTTCCCGCTGCCCTCCTGGTTTAACGGGAACCATGTAGCCATGGGGCTTGTGCAGATGATCCTGACCGTGATCATCATGCTCATCAACCAGCGCTTCTTTATCTCCGGATTTAAGGCGATTGCGCACAAGGCACCGAACATGGATACGCTGGTGGCGCTGGGCGCTTCCGCATCCTTCCTTTGGAGCATGTATGCCCTCTTCGCCATGACGGATGCCCAGGTGCACGGCGGGCCGGATGCCGCCATGATGTGGATGGACAGTTTCTATTTTGAGTCGGCTGCCACGATCCTGACCCTGATTACCGTCGGCAAGATGCTGGAGGCGAGAAGCAAGGGCAAGACGACCGACGCACTCAAGGCGCTCATGAAACTTGCGCCCAAGACCGCTGTTCTCTATGTAGACGGCGAGGAGCGCACGGTGCCCATTGAGGATGTACGCATCGGCGATATCTTCGTCGTTCGCCCCGGCGAGCACATTCCGGTCGACGGAAAGATTACCGAGGGCAGCAGTGCGGTGGATGAATCGGCACTCACGGGCGAATCGGTTCCCGTGGATAAGCTCGAGGGGGATTCGGTGCATGCCGGCACGGTCAATCAGTCGGGTTATCTTCGCTGCCGCGCGGAGCGCGTGGGTGAGGATACGACCCTCAGCCAGATCATCCGCATGGTGAGCGATGCTGCGGCAACCAAGGCTCCGATCGCCAAGACGGCGGACAAGGTTTCGGGTATTTTCGTGCCGACGGTCATCGGGATTGCGATTCTCACGACGATCATCTGGGTGCTTGTGGGCAAGTCCTTCGGCTACGCTCTGGCGCGCGGCATCGCGGTGCTTGTCATCTCCTGCCCCTGTGCCCTGGGCCTGGCAACGCCGGTGGCCATCATGGTGGGCAACGGTGTGGGCGCCAAGCACGGTATTCTCTTTAAGACGGCTGTCTCCCTGGAGCAGACCGGCAAGGCCGGCGCTGTGGTGCTGGACAAGACTGGCACGATCACCAAGGGCACACCTTCCGTCACCGATATCGTTCCGGCCAAGGGCGTGCAGGAGAAGGATCTGGTCGAGGCGGCCTATTCTCTGGAGAAGTACTCCGAGCATCCGCTGGCCAAGGCTATTGTCGCCTATGGCGATGAAAAGAGTTTAAGCGCACAGCGTGTGGACGGTTTCACTGCTATGCCCGGCAACGGACTGAAGGGAGAAATCGAAGGTCAGCCCGTCTTTGCAGGAAATCAGCGGTTCATTGAAGAAAAGCTTACACTGCCCCAGGATATCCTGGATGACTGCTCCCGTCTGGCTAAGCAGGGCAAAACTCCGCTGCTCTTTGCAAAGGGAGAGAGCCTTCTCGGCGTGATCGCCGTGGCAGATACCATCAAGGAGGAGAGCGCCGATGCGATCCGTGCCCTGAAGGGCATGGGTATCCATACGGTCATGCTCACCGGCGACAATGCGCAGACGGCAGAGGCCATCGGGAAGATCGCCGAGGTAGATGAGGTGATAGCAGGGGTTCTGCCCGACGGCAAGGAAGCGGTTGTGCGGTCACTGCAGTCCAAGCAGGATGTGATCATGGTCGGCGACGGCATCAACGATGCGCCTGCGCTGACCCGCGCGGATATCGGCATGGCGATCGGTGCCGGCACGGATATCGCCGTGGATGCGGCAGATATCGTGCTCATGCATTCGACGCTGCGCGATGTGCCCGCTGCGATCCGGCTCTCTCGCGCAACGCTGCGCAATATCCGCCAGAACCTTTTCTGGGCGTTCATCTACAATGTCATCGGCATTCCGCTGGCTGCCGGTGCATTCATCCCGCTCTTTGGATGGGAACTCAGCCCCATGTTCGGTGCTGCAGCCATGAGCCTGTCCAGCTTCAGTGTAGTGTCCAATGCTCTGCGTCTGAATCTGATCAACATCTATTCGGACAAGCATGACAGAAAAATCAAGGTAAAGGAGAAGAAGACCATGACAAAGACCATTTCCATCGACGGTATGATGTGCGAACACTGCGAAAAGACCGTGAAGAAGGCCCTTGAGGCGCTGGAGGGCGTGAGCCTTGCTGAAGTCAGCCACACCGCGGGTACCGCTGTTGTCACTTTGGATAAGGCAGTGGCCGATGACGTCCTGAAGAAGGCCGTCGAGGACAAGGACTACACCGTCAAGAATATTGCGTAAAACAACGTGCGGGCAGGCTGCGTCTGCCCGCACATTTATCTATTTCTGGGTAACGGGGAGAGACAAATGCAAGAAAAGCAGTTTACCGTGCCGGAAGCGCAGCCCTTCTTCCATCATGGCGGAGAGAATGGCATCCTGCTGTTGCACGGGTTTACGGGAAGTGCGGCGCATATGCGCCCGCTGGCGGAGGCACTCGCGCAGGCGGGGGTGACGGTGAAGACCATCAATCTTCCGGGGCACGCACAGACACCGGAGAAGATGACCTCTGTCACCGCGGAGGACTGGCTGTGTGCCGCCAGGGAGGCAGTGCATGACCTAAGAAAAATGTGCAGCCATGTGACCGTCTCCGGCCTGAGCATGGGCGGTGTGATTTCCCTGATCCTGGCAGGGGAAGGAGAAGCGGACAGGGTGATTCCGATCTCGGCGCCGATGCCTGCTAAGAATCCGCTCCTTCCCGTATCGGGTTTATTGGCACCGATTGTGCCTAAGCTTAACTTCGGGAAAGACAAAGCGCGCATTGCTGCCCTGGATCAGCGTTATGATCTCGGCTATGCCGTCTGCCCCTCTGTGGCTGCTTCTCCGCTTCATCGGATCATTCAAATGGGGAAACAGGCACTTCCCAAGGTCACGTG
>JAFUZB010000295.1 GCA_017476845.1 Clostridia bacterium | reverse complement strand
TGAGCGTGAAAACCCGCATTGAGTATTCTATCACATTGAAGGGGCCTTTGCAAGGCACAATTTTCCCCTGAGATGCAAGACTTTTCGGGGATAAATGTCAATCGTACAATAATACGCAGACATGGCTTTGTTTGGAGAGACGATATAGAAATCGTAGCAAGCGAGGATGTCAAGGGGTGATTCACTTTATGCAAAGGGAAAGACCTCAAGCCTCTGGATCGTATGCGAGAGGAAAATCACGTTGCGGCCATCTTCTCCTGGAAATCGGCTTCGGTGATACCGGCACGTACTGCTGCATCCTTAATAGAAAGAATGCCATCTTTTACGAGGGAAATCAGTGTGCTGATTATGCCTTCTTCACGTCCTTCTATGCGTCCTTCTACGCGCCCTTTTAGCAGGCCTTCTTCCAGACCTTCATTTTTGATTCGCTTGGCTTCATAATCTAAAATGTGTCCGCCCATAACTGATCCCACTCCTTTCCGGATATTTTCGTCTGAGATGCAAGACTTTCGGGGATAAATGTCAATCGTACAAAAGATACGCAGACATGTCTTTGTTTGGAGGAGCGAACATATAGAAATCGTAGCAAGCGAGGATGTCAAGGGGGGATCCACTTTATGCAAAGGGAAAGACCTCAAGCATCTGGATCGTATGCGAGAGAAAAATCACGTTGCAGCCATCTTCTCCTGGAAATCGGCTTCGGTGATACCGGCACGTACTGCAGCATCCTTTATAGAAAGAATGCCATCTCTTACGAGGGAAATCAGTGTACTGATTATGCATTCTTCACGTCCTTCTACGCGCCCTTTTACGAAGCCTTCTTCCAGACCTTCATTTTTGATTCGCTTGGCTTCATAATCTAAAATGTGTCCGCCCATAACTGATCCCACTCCTTTCCGGATATTTTCGTAGTGTGCTGCAAGATTTTCGAGTACACGCTCAGACATATCTATGATTGCTTTTTTGGAGAATTCATCAATCATGCCATTCTCAGCACACTGATCGAGACGTGCCTTAATGTTTGCATATTCCTCAGCAAGTTTCTCAACCTTGTCTGCATTCTCGTTGATTTCCTTGAACTGTGATTCATAAGTGAAAATGTAGAAAGGGATGAGAAACAGCAGATCTTTTTCAAAAATCTCTTCTATCGAGTAGCTCTTTACCTTAATTGTCGGAACATCGTAGCTAACCTCGCCGCCAGGTGTCCGGATCACAATCTTCATCTTATCCGGTGTGTTAGATGTACTGCGCAGGTATAGTATGGCGGTGTTGGGGAAAGATACAATGATCTTCTTGTCAGTTACCTCACTGCCCTGGTCAAGTGCAATCTGAGCATCATACTCAAAGATACGAATCAAAACAGTATAATCGACTTTGCTTTCACACTCAAAATGATATTGCTTTATGGATTTGCCTATTACAGCGAAATTGGAATCGGTGATTCGTTTTTCCTCATCGCCGCTCTGTCTGTTCAGAAAATGCTCATTAGGAGAAAATACAATCTCTTCTTTCCCAGTATACTTCTCGCCGAACACCTCGTTAATTACAGGGATGATCAGTTTGCTGCAGTCGTTCAAGAGCGTGCGAAAAACATCATCATAGGGTGTGTTTGGTCTGTTCTTATCCGTCAAGTCGTCACCTCCTTAAAGCATGAATCCTCACTTTGATTATTATACCATGTAATCGATTTTTCAATAGTGTGCCCCAATGAATTTGGGCAAGAAATGATAGGCATGCAATATAAGACGGTGAAGTGCACTGTGAGGTGTGGGCTTAGGATTTGGCACGACCGCCAGACATGAGAGCTGCCCATTCCTTGATCTTGGAGAGCACATCGCGGTTATGAGTAACCTTGTCGATGAGGCCCATGACCTGTCCTACCGCAGCAGCGGGGGAGCCGGAGGAGAGAAGTTCACGCAGGGCTTCAAGACCTTCCAGTTCCTTCTCGTCCAGGATCAGCTCGGGACGGCGGGTACGGCTGCGCTGATAATGAAGCGGCGGATACGCATTGAGACGAGCGATGGAGCTGTCAAAGACGATGTCTGTGGTAGCCGTTGAACGGAATTCCTCCACTATGGCTTCGTCGAGCTTGACGCCGCTCTCGATATCCATAGTTGCAATAACGGTAAGGGAGCCGCCCTCGCGTGCGCATCTGGCGGCACCGAAGATTTTCTTGGCGCGGAAAAGAGAGGTCGGGTTGATGCTCCCGGTGCTCTGGCGCGACTGCTGCGCTGCCGCAGCATAGGTCTTGACCAGGCGGGTCAGGCTATCGACGATCAGCACGACATCCTTTCCGCTTTCAGCCAGGCGGTGCGCGCGTTCCTGTGTGAGATCAATGAGGCGCATTTGGGATTCCGGCGTCTGGTCAAAGGTGGTAGCGATAACCGGGCAGGGGAGTGCATCGCGGACTGCGGTGACCTCCTCGGGCGCAAAATCGATGATGAGCGGGATCAGCTCAACATCCTTGTTCTGTGCGAGAATGGCATTGCATGTGTCCAGGAGAATCTGGCGCTTTCCGCATTCAGGCGGGAAGAGCATGAGCGCTCGGCTGCCCAGACCGATGGGGCAGAGCAGGTCGATCATGCGGGCATCCGGATAGCGCGGGTCGTCCAGGCTCAGGCGGCGGTTGGGATAGACCGGTGTCAGATCATCAAAGGAAACGCGTGCCTCCGCTCCGGGCTCTTTGCCGTTGACGCGGTCGATATAGAGGAGAGCGGCATACTTGTCGCCCTCGCGGGCGGGGCGCAGCTGCCCTTCGACAAAGTCACCGTTGCGCAGCTCGCCGCGGCGTACCAGGGGGACTGAGACATAGATGTCTCTGGAAGAGGGGGTGAGCTGATCCCCCCGGAGAAAACCATAGCCGTCGGAGATCAGTTCGAAGATACCGCTGGCGGGAGTCAGATCCTGCGGGGTGATCAGGTCCTGAAGGGAAGGCAGTTTCTGGGCGCTTTCCGTGCCGCGTCCCCCATCGTAGCGGCCAGTATTGCCATAAGACCGGGTGTTTTGGCGCGAATACGGCTTGGGTTCATAGCTGCGGGGAGGCGGACCAAAGGACATGCGCGGAGCCTCCTCCTGGTGTTCCTGTGCGAGGACAGCAGGGGCAGATGTTTCGCTCGCGGCCGCACCGGATGTAACGGGAGGGACAGGAGAGGTCGGAACGGATTGCGGACCAAAACCTCCGCCTTGCGGGCCAAAGGCCGCAGGACCAAAGCGCGGGCCGAAGCCTGGTGCGGCAGAGGAGCTCTGCCGGGGCTGCGTCGGTGGGGTAGCCTGTGTCCCTTGATTCCAGCCCTGTCTTCCTTGCGCTGCAAACTTGGATTGGTTTGCAGGGTTGGCATTGTGCCAGGTGGCTCTGTAGTGGGGACCGGAGGCTTCCTTGCTTTGGGCAGCGGGATCCTTCTCCCCGGCAGGCGCGGCCGAGGGAATCACCGGTGCGGGCACGATCGGCGCAGAGGAATGCACAGGTGAAGGCACGGGAGCGGGAGGCTCAGGCGTGAGCTGGGATTCGGTGGGTGACGCTGCCTCCTCTGCTTTCTTTTCCTGCTTGGGCGGGATGGGGGTTTCCGCTTCCTGGAATGCATCAAGGAGAGAAAGCTGCTCTCCCTCATCCTCGCTGAGCGCGGCCTCAAGCTTTTCAATGATTTCCGCTTTGTTGATGCCGGCGGCGAGCTTAATGCCGTTTTCCTTGGCGAGCTTTCGCAGCTCGAGAACGGTTTTGGATGATAAATCCATGCGAAGCCTCCTGGTGTAGTGCTCTTTGGGATTCAGGGACGAAGTGCGACGACAAAATCACGAACAATCGCCTGTTCGACCCGGTGTGAGAAATCGTCATAGGGCCCCTGGGTGAGCGGCACAAAGCCGGCCTCCTCCAACTGCTTTACTACCTGCGCGCGCGGCAGGGTGAGGGTGTTGAAGGACAATACGATCACACCGCCCTTTTTGAGACCGGTATACCATGCGGGGAGTACCCGTCTGAGAAAACCCGAGAAGGAAGCCAGTCCGTGCAACTCCCCCGGGGCATGCTGCACACCGTAGGGAAGGTCGGTGACAAGAAGATCCGCGGGCGTTTTCTTCAAAAGACTCGATGTGAGCGCGGTATCTCCGGTGTAGAGTGCTAAAGTGCGGGTGTCACCTGCGCGGTAATGCTCCTTGGTGTCGGCAAGGGTGAAAGCTACCCGGGGAATCCCTTGACCTCCCAGGGTGGAAGATCCTTGGGTGCGCTGATGCTTTAATGTATGCATTTCAAGGTAGCGCGTAAAATAACTGTCCGCCTCCCGGATGGCGGATTTGTCCGTATCCAGTCCTATCGCACTGTAGCCTGACTGCAGCGCACAGAAAAGTGTAGTTCCGCGGCCGCACAGGGGGTCCAGCACGGTGAGGGAGGGACGGGAAAAAAGGTTCCCCGCAGCGCAGGCACAGGTGATCATCATCTGCGTAAACCGCGCAGAGGTCTTTCCCTTGTATTTGAGGACTTCCGAAAGATCCGCAGGCAGATAAGCAATATCTTCCAGCGGCATGGGCCACAGAAGCCCCTCCCGCTCCTCACACAGAAGCAGGAGGGAGGAGTGATGCTGGAGTGTAAGACACTGTTCCTTTGTAAGCTCTTGCGCCTCGAAACGATAGAATATACTTTTCTGGCGCTGAATAATCTGCGTCTGTGCAACGATACCCAAGGACTGCAGAAGGCAGTCCAGTTCTTTCTTTCCAAGCATGGAAAGTGCTTCGGTGTATCGTATGTTGGCATGCGGACACAGCTGAAAGCTGTATATCATCCAATCCCTCGTTTAGGTCAGTATGGAATTAGCAGTATTTTAGCATGGGCGAGAGGTGAATGCAAGAAAGGACAAAAGAAAAATCAGTCTCCGTACGGGACTGATTCTTCCTTGAATTCCAGGTCATTACCACTTGCGCTTGCGGGCTGCTTCAGCCTTCTTCTTACGCTTTACGCTGGGCTTCTCATAATGTTCGCGCTTGCGAACTTCCTGAATGACGCCACTGCGTGCGCACTGGCGCTTAAAACGCTTCAGAGCACTCTCGAGAGACTCGTTCTCGCGTACACGGATTTCAGACACTGTTATCCCTCCTCTCGCACATCTCGCCTTGACATCAGCCGGCTAAGACGGACGGACGGCGAACCGTAAAATGATTATACTGCCTGTGGGGATATTCGTCAATGGTGAATTTTTCAAGCCATGCTTTCGGAGAGCTTTTGGCCTCCGAGTACGTGAAAATGCATATGCGGCACGCTCTGGCAGGCATCGGGACCGGCATTGGAGACGATGCGGTAGCCGCTCTCGATGATGCCTTCGCTCTGCGCAACCTTCTGGCAGGCGCGAAGACATGCGGCAAGCACGTCGTCGGGGACCTCCGAGGCGCTTGCGGCGGACGGAATATGGCATTTGGGAACCACAAGCACGTGCGTCTTGGCCATGGGATGGATATCCCGGAAGGCATAGGTCTTCTCGTCCTCGTAGACCTTGGTGCTGGGAATCTTGCCTTCGATGATGGAGCAGAACAGACAGTTTTCCATGGAATCATTTCCTTTCGTGTGTTTTCTTTTTCTCAATCGGTGAGGATCTCTCCGGTCATGCCGGTATCCTCGAGCGTGCGAAGGTGTACGTTGACAAGCTGACCGGAAGTGAGCCCGTTTGCGGGAAGAAAGACCGGGATATACTCGGGCGTATAGCCCCGGGCAACGCCGTCCTCGATCTCCTCAATGAGTACGCTGCGCACTTTTCCCAGCATACCACGCTCATAGGCGCGCGCGGTCTGCTGCCCATCGGCAATCAGGATGCGTGCACGTGCCTCCTTTTCTTTCGTGGAGAGCTGTCCCGGCATATGCGCCGCCTCTGTTCCCTCGCGCGCGGAGAAGGGGAAGACATGGATGCGGGCAAAGCCGACTTCACGGATCATCTGTCGCGTCTGCTCAAACTCCGCTTCGGTTTCCCCGGGGAAACCGGTGAGGATATCGGTGGTGATGGCGCATTCCGGGAAGACACTGCGAAGGGCTTGGACGCTTTCCAGGTACATCTGCGCAGTATAGCGACGCTTCATGCGGCGCAGCACCGTCTCCGAGCCTGACTGCAGCGCCAGATGAAATTGCGGACAGATAGCGGGAAGCGCAAGGAGTCCCTCGGCAAACGCCCTTGTGGCAATGACAGGCTCCAGAGAGCCCAGACGGATACGAAGTATACCCTCGGCCTTCTGCACCTCGCCGAGGGCCTCCAAAAGACTCGGTCTTCCCTGGAGATCCCTGCCATAGCTTGTGAGATGGATGCCGGTGATGACGATTTCCCTGTAGCCGGCTGCGGCAAGCCGTGCTGCCTCCGCACGGATTTCCTCCGGGGGACGGGAGCGAATCGGCCCGCGTACAGAAGGGATAATACAGTACGTGCAGTGATTGTTGCAGCCCTCCTGAATCTTCAGGTCACAGCGTGTGTGGTCCTGCTGACCGGAGATGACAAGCGGTTCAAAGGGAACGGAGGCGAGGCTGGTTACGGCGCACAGTCGGATATCCTCGTTTACCGCCTTCTCCAGCAGGTCGACGACCTCGTTTCTCCGCTGCGTGCCGAGCACCAGGCGCGGCCCCAAAGAAAGGAGCTCCTCTCCCATGCGCTGGGCGAGACAGCCGCAAAGCACAAGCTCGGAGGCGGGATGCTCGCGAAGGACGCGTCTTGCCAGCTGAAGGGACTTTTTGTCTCCTGTGCCTGTGACGGTGCAGGTATTGATGACATACACATCCGCATCGTCGGAAAAGGGGACAACGACATAGCCACGTGCGCGGAAAAGCTCCAGCATAGCCTGCGTGTCGTACTGGTTGACGCGGCAGCCCAGGGTATGGAAGGCCACACTGTTCATAAGGTTTCCTCCATTCGCTCGCGTCCGCTTTCCATTTCCCCCATCAGGCACATGACGGCGGAAAGTGCGCAGATCCCTGCGGTCTCGGTGCGCAGAATTCTGGGGCCGAGGGTGACAGGGAGGGCACCTGCACGCTTGAGGATATCAATCTCCTCGGGGGAGATCCCGCCCTCCGGGCCTATGATGATGCCAAGGGAATGCAGTTGGGGATGCGCAAGACAGAAGGAACGCAGGCCTGTACTCTTCTCCTCCTCCCAGGGTACCAGGACGGCGTCCAGGGAAGACAGGTGCTCGGAGAGAGTGGCGAGGGGAACAGGCGCTGTGACCGTGACTTCACATGTCCGGCCGCTCTGTTTTCCTGCCTCTCTTGCAATCTTCTGCCAGCGCTCACACTTTTTTGCGGCATCCTTGGCAGTGAGCTTTACCACGCAGCGGGACATGGCAACAGGCACAATCTGAGCGCATCCGAGCTCAACGGCCTTCTGGACAATGAGCTCCATCTTGTCTCCCTTGGGCAGCCCCTGAAAGAGTGTGACCCGAAGGGTGCTCTCGGTGTCCGGAAGGGTACCGGTCAGACGTGCGGTGACGTGATCCGGTGTCGCGCTTGCAATCGCTGCCGTATACCTTTTTCCCCCGAGCACAATCTCCACAGGATCCCCGGAATGGAGTCTGAGCACATGCAGGGCGTGGTGGGCATCCTCGGGGGAGAGGACGGCACAGTCCTCCTCCTGTGCAAGGGCATAAAAGCGATGCATATTACCCCTCCGATGGACGCTTGGCGAGGAAAGCGGCCCATTCTCCGCGCTTTTCGCTTTTGAGAATCGTATAGCCCGCCTTGAGCAGGGCCTCTCTGACCTCGTCTGCGCGCTCGCGGATGATGCCTGAACAGATAAAGCTTCCGCCGGGAACGATATGGCGCTTGAGCGGGTCGGCAAAGCCGATGATGACATCGGCAATGATGTTGGCGACGCATACCTCACATACGGCATCATGGCTGTCCAGG
>JAFUZB010000294.1 GCA_017476845.1 Clostridia bacterium | reverse complement strand
GGCCAGATATCCCGGGACAGATGTCCGATGGGCCGGTCCAGCCAATCCTCCAAATCCTGTCGCACTTCGCTTTCCAGCGCAGTCCAGGTCTGCTCCGCGTCCGGCGTCACAAGCACAGAGGTAAAGCGGCCTTCATCGTCCATCTCCACCTTCACATACTGTCTTGCGTTGCAGGGCGTCTGCACGAGATGCGTGCCGGCCCATTCCCCGCCCGCCAGGGCGATATGCTGGTGTCCGGTCAAAAGCAGGTCGATGGGAAGCTCCTCACAGATGCGGCAGGCCTGAGTCTCGTCCGTTGCGGAAACCGGCTTTCTGCTCTCCAGGTCCTTCTCGAACCCGCCGTGATAGATGCCGATGATCTTGTCTACGCCCAGCTTCTGCAGGGCATCCACGGCTTGTTTTGCCGCCTCGACGGGGTCTGTGATCTCCAGCCCCTCCAGGTTTTCCTTCTTTTCCCACACCTTCACCCAGTCGGTGACGATGCCGAAAAGACCGATTTTCAGTCCGTTTTCCAGGGTGCGCACCGTATAGGGCGCGATGGGGAGGTGTCCGGTCAGGTCGGTGACATTAGCGCACAGGCACTGTCCGGAAAGCCCGCAGAGGTAGTCCGAAAGCCAGGTCCTGCCATAGTTGAAGTCATGATTGCCCAGGGTAACATAGTCGTAGCCCCGCGCATTCATGGCCTCATAGAGCATCCTCTGGCGGCCTTCCTCCTTATGTTCCTTAAGAAAGTAGGTCAGCGGCGACCCCTGGGTGGTGTCGCCGCCGTCGATGACAAGGGTATTGCCGTCCTTGGGGAAGCGCATGGAGAGGAGCCCCATGGGCATCGCCTGCGTGGAAGCAAAGGACGTATTGTACAGATACCCGTGTGTGTCGGAGGTAAAGTAAACGGTAAGTTTTGCCATGTCAGCCTCTTGTGAGTCGATTGCGGATGCGTGTGGAGAGGTATTCGATGACCATCATCAGGAGGATCATGCCGAACAGATAGGAACCGACCATGCTCCAGCGGCTGGAGGTGATGCATTGGATGAGCGGAGCACCGATGCCACCGGCGCCGACGATACCCAGTGTCGTCGCATCCTTCATGTTGATGTCGAAGCGGTAGATAACCGTGGAGATGAAGTTCGGTACGATCTGCGGGAGAATGCCGCAGCGGATCTTCTGGAAGCCGTTGCATCCGCTGGCATCCAAGGATTCCAGGATGCGCACATCCAGGTCCTCGATGGCGGTGATGTACATCTTGGAGATCATGCCGATAGAGCACACGCTCTGTGTCACCACGCCGCAGAAGGCATTGGGGCCGGTCACGCGGATCCACACCAGTGCCCAGACAAGGCTGGGAATGGTACGGATGAGCAGGATCAGCAGCTGGAAGATGGTCGCCAGCCACTTGGGCACGATCCGGTCGCTGGCCAGGAAGCTCACCGGGATGGCCAGGATGCCGCCGATGATCGTTCCGAGGAAGGCGATGGCGATCGTCTGGAAAAGGAGATAGGGCACGCCCTCGGTCGACACCGTCAGGCCAAAGAGCTGGGTCGTGCTTGTATCCTCGTTTATACGTCCCAGGAGAAGATCCCAGTCCGGATGCAAAAGGCCCTGCGCGATACCGCGGGCAACGTCCGTGCCCTTGGTGGTCACGCCCTTGTACTGCACGCCGCCTGCGGACCAGACCAGGAGTACCACAACGATGAGCACAACCAGGGTGTAGAGCCACCAGCGCTGCGGACGGGCATTGTAGGTCTCCTCAATGGAGAGGGGACGGGGCGGGGTTACGATGTTGGATTGCTTCTGTGTCATCTCTCGTCCCTCCCTCAGCTCAGCTTTCTGCGCAGGTACTGGCTCAGCTGCTCGATGGTCACAACCAAGATGAAGAGCATGAGCAGCACGGTGCCCAGACCGTTATAGTCGCGCCAGCCGATCCGCTCGTCGATGAGCAGCCCCAGACCGCCCGCACCCACGTAGCCCAGAATGGACGCGGCGCGGATGTTCATCTCCAGCGCATACAGACAGTAGGAAAGATAGGTCGGCAGGATCTGCTTCATGCAGGCCGACCAGAAGGCCTGGAACTTGTTTGCACCGAAGGATTCCATCGCCTCAAAGGCGCCCATGTCGATGGTCTCGATTGATTCGTACATCATCTTGGTGATGACACCGAGGGTGAATACCAGAATCGCCATAGTGCCGGCAAAGGTACCCAGACCGAAAACCAGGGCAAAGATCTTGGCGATGACCAACGTCGGCAGGGTACGGACAATATTCAGGATGAGACGGATGATGGTCACCGAGACGCGATTGCGGTTGATATTGGTCGATGCCGCAACGGCGATGGGGAGGGCGATCGTCGCACCGATGAAGGAGCCGAGCACGGACATGCGCACCGTATCCCACAGGGGCCCGAAGACGTTCGGGGCAAAGGAGTGCTGCATGGTATACCACAGCGCCTCCCACCATCTGCCGTCAAAAATCGAGAAGAAGTTGACAGTCTCTGGGTTCAGGCCGAAGGACTCAAAGGTCTTCGCCTGAATATTGAACACGTCCGGGGAGAAAATCTGGGTCAGGATGACCGTAAACTGGTGACCGCGCCGCGCGATGATCCCAAGGTCAAACCCGGTCAGGCGGATACTCATGTAGATGAGTGCGACGATGATCAGGGTGATCAATGGCATCCTGGAGCGTGGCTGCTTCACACTGTGGCCGTTGGCGAGCACGATCGTCTTCGGCGGGAATATCCGGTCGAAGAGCGGTACCCGATAGGCCGTTTCAGCCGTTTTCTTCATGCCCGTCCTCCTCACTCGCCCGCGGTGGGAATCGCGGCACCGTTGTAGATGGCATCGAGAATCTCCTGCGTGACATTCGCACTGGGACCGTCATAGACGATCTCGCCTGCGCGGATACCGATCACGCGGCTGGCATACTTCAGGGCCAGGTCCACATGGTGGATATTGATGAGGATGGAGATGTTCATCTCCTCGTTGATGCGCTTGAAGTCGCCCATGACCTGGTGTGCGGTCACAGGGTCCAGGGCCGCAACGGGCTCGTCGGCGAGGATGATGGTCGGGGTCTGGTTGAGGGTCCTTGCCAGGGCCACGCGCTGCTGCTGGCCGCCGGAGAGCTGGTCGCAGCGGGTATAGGCCTTATCCAGAATGCCGACCTTATCCAGGGCATCCAGGGCATGCAGCTTCTGCTCCTTGCTGAAGATACCGAGCAGCACCTTGTACCAGGGCATATCCGGCACCATGCTGGTCAGCACGTTCTTGATGGCGGTAGAGCGGGAAACCAGATTGAAGGACTGGAAAATCATGCCGATCTTGCGGCGGAACTTGCGCATGCTCTTTCCCTTGAGCGTCATGACGTCGGTACCGTCGACGATGAGCTGACCCTCGGTGATGTCGATCATGCGGTTGATGGTGCGAATCAGGGTGGACTTGCCCGCACCGGACAGACCGATAATGGCTACAAACTCGCCCTGGTCGATGGTCAGGTTCACATCTTTCAGGCCCTTTGTGCCATTAGGATACGTTTTCGATACATGCTTGAACTCTATCAAGGCAATCCCCTTCTGCGGCCATGCCGCCGTATGATATGCAAAAAACGAATAAAACGGGCTGCCATATGGCAGCCCGTCCGTCATGTCTTACTTCACAGCATCCTGAGCGGCGCGAGCTGCATCATAATCGCTGTCCACTGCCTTGGTGTAACCCTCGTGGCTGTACACGGCGAAGATAGCCTTGCCTTCTTCGGTGTTGATGATGTTGATCAGTGCATCCTGGATGGCAGTCTTGAACTGATCGTTGTAGATTTCGGGCTTCGCCTTGGTGATGGCCACGGTGTCATTGTAGATACCGGGGGTCACGCCGATGACGTTGAGCTCGTTCCAGATGGTGTCTTCGCGACCCATGCCAGCCTTGCCGGTCTCGTCGGCTTCGCCGATGGCCAGGGTCCAGGCAGCCTCGTAGTCACGACGGCCGTCAGCATAGCAGACGATGATGTCGGCCTGCTCTGCGGCAGCCTGAGCAAACTGATCGCCGTACTGGATGCCGAAGGCGATGTTGTCCAGGTCGGTCAGCTTTTTGCCGTCATAGTTTTCCATCAGCCACAGGGTGGGATAGATGTAACCGGCAGAGGAGGAGTTGTTGGCCACCAGCCAGGTAGCAGCATTCAGCTCGTCCCAGGTCAGCTTTTCGCCGGCATTGACCTTCGCGGCCAGTTCCTTGCCGTAGGGAGAGGGAGTAGCATAGATCAGAGCGCGATAAAAACCAACCTGATTGTCGGAGTCGCCCACGGTCTTGTTGGCATCGCCGTTCCAGTCAGCGGGATTCTCGCTGTCGTTGGACAGGCCGGCGCGGGTGGAGGTCAGGATGACGTCCACTTCGTCGCTGTAGAGGATGTAGGTGCCGGCAGGCAGCCAGCCGATATCGATGGAGCCAGCGCCCATTGCTTCGCCGGTGGCATTGTAGTTGGTGCCAACAGTGATTTCCACGTCGCCGATGTCATAGCCCTGATTGGCCATCTCGGCCTTGAGCAGCTCAGGCAGGTTCTTGGTACCGGTGATGATAACGTCAGCGTCCTTGGAGGGAACAAACTCCAGCGTCAGCTTGTCCATCTTGACGTTGTCAGCCAGGGCAGAGCAAATGCCCATGAGCATGACCAGGGAAAGAAGCAGAGCGACCAGTTTCTTCATCGTGATGTCTCCTTTTCTTTATGGAAAAATGAAAACAGGTATCGGGTCATCTTCGACCCGCGGGGAGTATAACGCAATCATTCGTATCTGGCAACCGTTTTGCCGAAGTTTCTGATGACTTTTTTGGATCGTCGGGAGAAAATCCGGAGAAAGCAGGTGCTCGGCGCATCGATCGTTCGTCTTTTTGAGTGATTCCCTGGGGCATGGACATATGAAAACCCGCATGCATCGCATGCGGGTTTTTGGTTTTTCAGGCCTTTTCCGTTGCCTCGCCCGGGGCAAGCAGGTTAGCCGCCGCCCCTTCTCCCTCGGGAAGTGCGCAGTCCACGGTCACCTCGACCTTCTCCTCCTCGCCCATATGGAGCCGGAGTGTCTCGCCCAGGTGGATGTGCCCTTTGAGCATCTCCTCGGAGATGGTGTCCTCCACCGTGCGCTGAATGAGCCTTCGCAGGGGACGCGCGCCGAAGCGGGGATCATAGCCCGTGCGGGCAAGATAGCTGACCACCTCGTCGTCCCAGGTGAGCGCAACCTCCCGGTCCTTGAGCAGTTCCGCCACCTGGCGCAGCATGAGAGAAGTAATGTCGTGAATGTTCTCTTCGGAGAGCGAATGGAAGACAATGAGCTCGTCCAGACGGTTGATGAATTCCGGACGGAAGACCTCCTTGACCTCCTTCATGACGGCATCCTTCATCAGCTCGTAATTCCGAAGATCGGCCGTCTGTCGGCTGCCAAAGCCCAGGGAACGCGTTTCGCTGATCTGGTGGGCACCGGCATTGCTCGTCATGACGATGATAGTGTTCTTAAAGGAGATCGTCCGTCCCGTATTGTCGGTAAGCCGTCCGTCCTCCAGAATCTGCAGGAGGATGTTGAACACATCCGGATGTGCCTTCTCGATCTCGTCCAGGAGCACCACGGAATAGGGCTTGCGCCGCACGGCCTCCGTCAGCTGGCCGCCCTCCTCATAGCCTACATAGCCGGGGGCTGCGCCGATGAGGCGTGAGGTGGTGAACTTCTCCATGTACTCGCTCATGTCCACGCGGATGACGGCGTTCTCGTCCCCGAACATCGCCTCGCCCAGGGCCCGGCACAGCTCGGTCTTGCCCACGCCCGTGGGGCCGAGGAAGAGGAACGATCCGATCGGGCGCTTGGGATCCTTGAGCCCGGCCCGTGCGCGCCGAATCGCCCGCGCTACGGCACTGACGGCCTCCTCCTGCCCGATGAGGCGCCTGTGCAGGCTCTCCTCCAGGTGCATGAGCTTTTCCGCCTCGGTCTGGGTCATGCGCTGCACCGGAATCCCGGTCCAGCCCGCCACGATCTGAGCGATGTCCTCCTCCGTCACCACGTCGCGCGCTCCCGCCTGTGTCTGTGTCCAGGCATTGCGCTTTTTCTCGATCTCCGAGCGCAGTCCGCGCTCCTGATCGCGCAGCTTGGCCGCGCGCTCAAAGTCCTGATGGGCGATGGCGTCCTTCTTCTCAATCACCAGGGCCGCCAGCTGCTGCTCCTGGGCCTTGACATCGGGCGGGGCTGTGTAGGACTGGATCCGTACCCGGCTGGCCGCCTCATCCATGAGGTCGATGGCCTTGTCGGGAAGGAAGCGGTCAGTGATATACCGGTCGGCCAGGTGCACCGCGGCCTCAATGGCGTCATCGGTAATGTGCAGCTTGTGGTGCGCCTCATATCGGTCCCGTAGACCCCTAAGAATCTCAACGGCCTCCTCCATGCCAGGCTCGCCCACCTGTACCGGCTGGAACCTCCGCTCCAGCGCCGCATCCTTCTCGATGTGCTTGCGGTACTCGTCCAGCGTGGTTGCCCCGATGCACTGGATCTCCCCGCGGGCAAGCGCGGGTTTAAGGATGTTCGCGGCATCCAGGCTGCCCTCGGCCGCCCCGGCGCCGACGATGGTGTGAATCTCATCGATAAACAGGATGATGTCCCCGGCCTTGCGGATCTCGTCCAGACACTTCTTGATGCGCTCCTCGAATTCGCCGCGGGACTTGCTGCCCGCAACCATCCCCGAGAGATCCAGGGAGAGCACGCGCTTTCCGGTGAGCATCTCCGGGACATTCCCCTGCACAATGCGCTGGGCCAGTCCCTCCACGACCGCACTCTTGCCTACGCCGGGCTCACCGATGAGGACCGGGTTGTTCTTGGTGCG
>JAFUZB010000293.1 GCA_017476845.1 Clostridia bacterium | reverse complement strand
TCATACCATTGTTTCATTGTCTTGAAATCAATCGCATGGAGCTCACAAAGATGCCGGACCTCTTCTTCGGTAAAACCCACATATGGGCCGAACTTGCGTGGTTTTACCACTGTGTATTCCTTAAAATCGGAAATCGCAGATTGCGATCCATCCTTCTTGATAGGAAGAATGCCTGTCATGTAGGCTGCAGCCACCGCCTTTGGGGTGAAGTTTTCATTTTTGAACCATCCCCGAAGCAAATTCAGATAGGCTTCCTGCGCTATGGGATCATCCTTTGCTTCCCGAATCATGGCATCCCACTCATCTATGATGAAGATAAACGGCTTCCCGCCCTCTTTTTTCACGCAGCGGAGCATAAAGTCATTCAACGTGTCTCCCGCTTTGGGCACAAAGTGATTCTCGACCAAATCCTTCCTGAGTGCGGTTTCAATCATACTCGGAACTTCCCGCAAGGAAGTTCCGGCTGCTTTTGCAGCAGAAGTGAAACCGGTGATATCCAAGCAGATCACATTGTATTTGTTCAGGTACCGCTCGTAGTCCTTCGTTTTCGCAATCTTCTTGTCATCAAACAACGGGTGCGAATCACAGGAACAATCATAGTAAGCTGTCAGCATTCTTGCATTCCATGTTTTCCCAAATCGGCGGGGTCTGCTGATGCAAGAAAGCTTATTCTTCTTCCCAATGGTCTGATTCACCAAGTCGATCAGTGGCGTCTTGTCGACGTAGTCTATATCATTAATCTGGGCGAAACTCGCATTGCCCGGATTGACATAAGTTCCCATTTCTCCGCCTCCTTTCAAAGATCTCCGTTTGGCATTTCCATATCTCACCCATGCTGCCCAGAATAGCTGCTTAGCTGAAGTGATAACCCTCACGGATGCCAGGCCACTTTTGGTCTTTCTCGGAGAGATTCAGCGCTGTCCCGTCGCTGAGCGTGTATTCAGATGCATCCGCGCTTCCCGGATAGCTACCGACAAGCTGCGGCCATTCGATTCCAATCTCAGGATCATTCCAGGCCAGTCCGCCCTCATCTCCCGGATGCCAGAAATCCGTCACCTTGTAGCAGAATTCAGCAATATCCGAGAGCACCAGGAAACCATGGGCAAATCCTTCGCTGATGTAGAACTGCTTGTGATTTTCCTCGGAGAGCACAAGGCCAAACCACTTTCCGAAGGTTTCGCTTCCCTGCCTCAGGTCCACTGCAACATCGAATACCTCTCCGCGAATGGCACGCACAAGCTTTCCCTGCGGATAGGCCTTCTGAAAATGCAGTCCGCGCAGCACCCCCTTGGTGGAGCTGCTCTGATGGTCCTGCACAAAGCGCATGTTCAGACCTGCTTCATCCATGTCGCGCTGGTTATAGGTCTCCACGAAATAACCCCTGCTGTCGCCATGCACACTCGGTTCAACGATATACAGTCCCTTGATCGGTGCCTGTGTAACCTTGATCTGTCCCATGTCCTCTTCCTTCTTTCCTGTGCTTCAGTTTTCCTCTGGTATTAACCGGATGATCTCCCCAATCGGCATGAGCGAAGCATCGCATTCCTGCGCCCGATGGTGTGTGAGGATCGAGCGCGCAGCGGATTGCATCGCCGGGAACCCGGCGCGTGTAAGCTGGTTGGCATAGATGACAACATTCACCCCGCGGCTTCGCCATTCGTCTTCCGTAACCTGGTTAAAGGATGTCGGGACCACAACCAGCGGTGTGACCCGGTCACGTGAGCGGAAGCTTTCGACAAAGGTAAAAATCTCTGTCGGATCCTTCTTTCGGGAATGAATCATGATCGCGTCCGCCCCTGCTTCCACAAAGGCAAAGGCCCGCGTGAGTGCATCCTCCATGCCCGCTTCCAGAATCAGGCTCTCAATGCGTGCACAGATCATGAAGTCCCGCGTCTTCTGCGCCCGCTTCCCGGCCCGGATCTTCTCCTGAAAATGCGCTATGCTGTCCTGGGTCTGCTGAACCTCCGTGCCAAACAGGGAGTTCTTCTTCAGGCCCGTCTTGTCCTCAATGATCACCATGGAAACGCCCATGCGCTCCAGCGACCGGACCGTATATACGAAATGCTCCGGAAGCCCGCCGGTGTCCCCGTCAAAAATGATGGGCTTCGTTGTGACCTCCAGGATATCATCGATCGTCCGAAAACGGCTGGACATGTCCACCAGCTCAATGTCCGGCTTACCCTTGGCCGTGGAATCACATAGAGAGGAAATCCACATCGCGTCAAACTGATGGGCTCCCCCGCTTGGCTCATGGACCACCGTGTTTTCCACAATCAATCCGGTGATCCCGCTGTGTGCTTCCATCGCAGTCACGCAGCCCTTCATGGCAATCAGCTGGCGCAGCCTCGCACGCCTGGAGTCCGGCAACGCCAGTTCACTGCGCGCTCTCCCCTCCAGGGCAGAAAAACGTGTGTCCCTAGCGTAGGGATATTCCACGAGTATCCCGCCGTACCCTTCGAGGATCTCCAGCACCTCCTGCCGGATGGGCTTTTGAAAATCGCTTTTCCAGTTGTCCCCGTGCACCACAAAGTCCGGATGAAACCTTTCCAGGTTTTCCCTGTAGCTGAGCGTTCTCTGCTCAACGACGCAGCTCACCGAGGATAGATGCCGAAAAAGCTCCTTGCGCTCCTCACAGGTGAGCAGCGGAAAACGCTTGTAGCTCGCTACCGCCTCGTCCGAGAGCACGCCCACCGTGACGCGGCCAAGAAGCGCAGCGCGCTCCAAGAGCCGGATGTGTGCCGCATGCAGTACATCGGTAGAAAAGCAGAGATAGACGCTTCGGGAACGGATGGTCTCCAGTTTGCCGGTGACCTGACGCAAGTCCTCCGGGGTGTCGATCTCGCTGCAGAGCATGTCCCCTACATCCAGCGGAGCAAGCGTCATGCCTGAGGTCACTTCGTTAAGGGCATTCTCGGCATAGCACCGTACCTGGCCGCCCTCAACATACGTCGCAATCCGGTCCAGCCAGGTGTTCATGTCGGCCTGCGTCAGATGATAGAGCGGCTGGGCCGCCATCGCATCGGTGAAAAACTCAATGCCTACGGCCTGGATCTTGCCTTCCCGAACGACTGCCTTGAAGTCTTTCTCGGGGAGCGGCAGGGCCGAGGATACCACCATGCAGCTTGTGCTACTTGCCTTCACTTCTTCCAGGACACGCCACTCAAACACCAGATCCCCGTGCATGAGCAGCACCTCATCGCCGCGCAGCAGCTCGTCACACAGATGCATGGAATAGATATAGTTGGTTTCCTTGGGGATAGGATTGCGCACAAAGGTGAAGTGCTGTCCTGTTCCGGCCTGCGCGCAAGCCTCGCGGATCTTCTCGTCAAAATCCCCGGTTGTCACCACCACCTCGGTGATGCCTGCAGCGTCCAGCAGCTTCAGCTGCCTGGAGAGAATCGTCTCCCCATTTCCGATCTCCGTCATGCATTTCGGATTTGTCTTCGTCAGGTCTCCCATCCGGCTCCCTGTGCCGGAATTGAGCAGTAGCGCTATCATTTCGCCGTTTCCTCCCGTAGCCTGCGCTTGCGCAGCATGGATGCTGTCAGTACCAAGATGCCCCAGCAGACCAGTGCACCCACGGCTGCGCCGCAGGTGTCCAGCAGCACGTCCTGCCACATGCCGGTCCGGCTCCCGCCGATGAGCTGATGCAGCTCATCGCCTGAAGCATAGAGTGCACAGAAAAGTGTCGATATAAGCCCTCGCCTGTGCTTTCCGTAGCTTGTCATAAGCAGAAAGACCAAAGCGCTCAAGAGCGCATACTCCGAAAAGTGGGCCGTCTTTCGGACATAGTGCTGGACCTCGTCCAAAAGCTTTCTATATTGTGATTTGGTCATCGGCGGTCTCTTGGAAGCAATCTGCTTGGCGATGGGCTCCGCGATCACACCGCTTGTCTCCATGGATTTGCTCCCATCCTGCTCGGAAAAGGCAAAGATGACGACACACATGGCTATTGTCAGGATCCATAGAAGGATCCGAATTCCCTTGTTTTGCACGTATTTCCATCCCGGTTCTTCATTTTGACCGCATACGGCGGCAAATTCCGTATTTCGACAGCTGCCATGGCTTTCCTGCTTTTCATTCCCTGGGCAGTGCGGTAGAATAGGCTTTGTGACACGCTTTTCCGGTATCCCGGAAGTGTACAAATTCTTTGAAAGGCAGTGATCCCTTGGACTTTTCACCCAATAGTCCCTTCATGTACCTGATCACCGGCGCCGTCATCCTCTTTGTGGTGGCGCAGTCCGTGTTCTTTCTCGTCCGTGCCATCCGTCAGGCCAAGCGCCTGCATATGGACAGCGGCGTCATTCGCAGAACCATCAGTGCAAGCGCACTCTTCACCGTGGCGCCCGCGCTCGCCATCCTCATCGGTGTGATTTCCCTCAGCCAGTTCCTCGGCTTTCCGCTTCCCTGGCTTCGCCTGAGCGTGCTGGGCGCCCTCACCTATGAACTTCCCGCCGCCCAGAGTGCCGCCAGCGCCATGGGCGTGAGCTCCACCTCCACCCTGGTCACCGACCCGGTTGTGTTCTCCGCCATCGCCTGGGTCATGACGCTTGGCATTCTCTCCGGCATTATCGTGGTGCTCTTTGGCCTTAAGAAACTGGAGCGCAGTCTGGACAGGATCCGTGAGCGCGATCAGAAGAAGAGCGCCCTGCTCATGGATTCCCTCTTTCTTGGCATGATCTGTGCCTTCACCGGTCTTCTCTTTGCCGATATCAAGCAGGGACTGCCCGGCTTCATTCCGCTGGCTGTGGCCCTTGTCTCCATGATCCTCATGGCCCTCTGCGGGCTTCTGATCCGTCGCTTCCAGATCAAATGGCTGGAGCAGTACGCCTTGCCCTTCTGCATGCTGGGCGGCATGATTGCGGCCATCCCGCTGACGACACTGATGGGAGGTTGAGACAAATGGCAAACTACAATGAGAAAACCCACCTCTACGGCCGCATCTGGACAGCGACCGCAATCCTCATGTTCCTCATGGTCCCCCTCGCCGTATGCGTGCATTACCAGGCCTGGCCGCCGCTGCAGGATGTATTCAAGGGCCTGCTCGGCGTGGCGCCGGTCTTCTGGACCGTCGGTGTGATCGAAGTGCTCACCTATGCCCCGATGCTGGGGACCGGCGGCACCTATCTCGCCTTCGTGACCGGTTCTCTATCCACCCTCAAGGTACCGTGCGTCATCAACGCCCTGGATG
>JAFUZB010000292.1 GCA_017476845.1 Clostridia bacterium | reverse complement strand
GAAAACCAAGCTGGAGGAGTGTGCGATATCTCAAAATCTGAGGATCAAGGGAACGAACCGATAGTTTTAGAGCAACCATTCAGGAAATTTAGGTAGGATGCGTGGATGTCCTCTTCACGCAGGTGGTCTCCAACGTAGAAGCTGCGCTGCATGGTGCCGGTGAAGCGCTCCTGGCGCACCATGCGTCCGTTCTTGTTCTCCTGCTCCATAGTCTTCTCGGTGGAGATGGTCAGATAACCGTGATCCAGGTCAAGGTGAATGTCATCCTTGCTCATGCCGGGGAGATCCACGTCCAGTTCATACCCTGCTTCGGTTTCCCGAATGTCGGTCTTCATCAGGTGCTGACCGTGCTTTCCGTAGAGGGTACGGTCCATGTGGTCGAAGCCGCGCATGAAGTTGCGGTCGAAGTCGTCAAACATGTCCATCAGGTTTTCACCAAATACTGTAGGAAGATAAGTGCTCATAATATAGCCTCCAGTCATTTCCCTGAAGTTTGCTTCAGGTCTTTCTGGCCTTTTCATAGGTCGTATGTTTTGTGGTCTTTTGACCACCCCGTCATCTGACGGTGACTATATTATACGCGAAGATCAAAGAAAGTCAATATGAAATTTAGACTTTTTTTGACTTTTATTTTTGATGACTGAAAAGCATTGAAAAATAAGGGACTGTGACATGATTGCATCTCAAAACAGGGGAAGAAAGTCGGAAAAAGTCAAACGTCTTCTGGGGCGGAAAAGGACTATAGGTCAGAGAGTCTATGGGTGAGGCTTCGGGAGTGTAGGCTGTCATGGATGGAGGAGCGAAAGGGAAGAGGAATGCGGTACCGGGAGGCATGCCCAGGAAGTGAAGATTGGGGATGCGGCGCCACGGCGGCCGATGATGTGGAACGACTGCAAACGGTGCTGTGCATGGACAGGGTCTGAATGGCTGCGGAAGGAGAGTCGCAACTGATGGCATTGCGGGACGCTGGCTGGGGTAGTTTGAAGCAGAGTTACCGTCTCCACAGTGACTTTGACTTTTGCTCATTCCTCTCAGGCAGGGGGCCAAACTATGAGCATACTTTTCGACCCAGGATTATCTTCCGGACGGCTTACTCACTGTTTTTCCTTGAGTGGAAGAAACAAAAGAGGATGAAAGTGTGTCTGGTGAAGTAACACATTTGTGGTAGAATAGGGTGATTCCCGACGAGACAAGCAGATAGAATGTTTACCAAAAATCAGAGAGACCAAAAAGGATAACCTGCCGCCATATTTCATCACACTGGCGATTTAAGCGAAGGGATAGCAAGGCTATATCATTACGGAGTTCAGATTCACCGAATGAAGGTAAATACGAGAGGAACATGCAATGTTTCAGAGTGCAATGATTGCATATTATCTCTTTATTTTCGGTCTCAATACTGTACTGAACATGTATGATTGCTTTTATGCAGTTCGTAGATACAGACATTCAAAGTGTTGCGAAGATGGGCAAACGAAACTTGGTAGATGTGGATTTCCACGAAGAAGATGACTTTTTGTAGATCGGAATGTAGAAATACAAAGAAAGAACATGAAGAATAGGGGGAGAATAATATGGCATGTGAATTTATAACTCAGTTAAGTAAATTGCGTAAATTATCTGCAGAGTCAGTGGATAATACAAAAGCTTTTGATGAATATAAGCAATATCTTCATGTCGAGAGGCCAGTTGAAGAAGAATTAAGAGAACTCCTAAGGCAGATTAATGTAAATCAAAGGAAATGCTTAGTGCTGTTGTGTGGTAGCGCTGGAGATGGAAAGTCGCATCTTATTTCGTATCTGAAGAATTCAGATCCAGAGGGATTGCTAGCTGATTATGAGACATATAACGATGCAACAGAAAGTAGCAAACCTACATCGACTTCAATAGATACTTTGTCTGAAAAATTATCCTCTTTCAATGATGATAATTATCTTGTGGAAGATGATAGAAAGGTGATCGTTGCCATCAATCTTGGTACGCTTAATAACTTCATAGAGTCGGATAAGGGTAAGCTTTTCTCTAAACTGAAAGAATATGTAGTTGAAAACAGGATTTTTTCGGGATTCAATCAACAGAATACCTATACAAATGACAGTATATTTCAACATGTTAGTTTTTCTGATTATCAAGTCTTTGCGCTTAAAGAAAATGGAGTAGAACCTGTGTTTCTTGAAAAGCTGTTGGATAAAATATTCAGAAAAATGCCTGACAATCTGTTTTATCAAGCATATGTTGAAGATGCAAACTGCCCTATGTGCAGTAGATGCCCTGTGCGACATAATTATGAATTTCTTTCCGATGTCCGCAATCAAAAGGCACTTATTCGTCGGATTGTCGAAGTAGTGATCAAGGATAAAGAAATTGTTTCGACACGCGAAGTGCTGAATCTTCTTTTTGATTTAATCGTGCACCCGAATTTCGATAAAGATGCAATCAGTGCAGGGACATCTGATACGAAATATTTAATGGACTACATAAATTGGACAACTCCAATGTTGATTGATGAATTCGAGGATATTTCACCATTGCTAAATACGATAAGAAAGCACGATGTTTTAAAGTCGCGCTCTATTGAGTTGGACAATAACGCGACTGAGTTTCACTCAAAAGAAAACATAGACGATGTATTTGTTGAGGCTACTGTTGGAACGCCATATCAGATTCTCAGAGATTTAACTGATGTTTCTGTGCTGGGTGGAACTAAGAAGGAACTGAAGACAATAATGTATCGGTTTATTGCAAGATTAAAAGCTTTCAGGGAAGAGGATAATATCGAGGGTCGCTCCAGATTAGATGATTTTATGCGATGCCTTTATTTCCAGAATTGCGGAGATGAAAAAAAACTGCAAGATCTTTATACAGCTACAAAGAAAGCAATTATGAGCTGGGATGGTCAATTCGATGATGATTATATCTGCGTCGATGATACGAACGAGAATATGTGGGTTGTAGAGCAACTTTATTTGAAACCGTACATACCTAAGAAGACAGCACCTGTTATGGGCAGTATTCAAAGGTTTTCTCCTACAGTGACATTAAGGTTCCAAAAGGAAGGCGATGCAAGTAATGTCGCAGAGATATGTATTGATTATGCATTGTATGAACTGATTTCTGACATGAGGGAAGGCTATCGTCCTACAGTACAAGACAAGAATCGACATGCAGATTTTGCTGGCTTTGTGCAACGATTGGGTGAGTTTGGTAATAAATCAAAACGAATAGTCTTAATACCAAAAAGAAGTGACGAAAGTCAACGAATTGTATTTGAGGAGGCCGACTTCGACGAATTTAAGTTTAAGGTGGTATTAGTGTGAGCTATCAAATTAGTATAGAAGAGTTTCAGAATGGGAAAATGTTTAATTCAAATGGAAAAATCTCTCATAAATCTGGAAATAGATTTAGATTGTTCCCTTTTGTTACTAATGCTAAAAGCGCAAGTGGGCTTGAGTTAGAACCATTAATTGGGAACTATCTGTGTCTGTTGGACAAAAAAACGACTAAAGAGATTACAGTCGAAGATCTTTGCTCGAAACTGCGAGAAGTAACCGATGTCCAAGAAGGCAAAAATGAGCTATTTGAAAAAACGATCAGAGAACTATTCTTTACTTCAGAAGGCACAATCAGGCCACTCAATCTTGTGTTCTTAGAACATATGACAAGTGAGGATACCAATGAAAAGCGAATTGCGGAGTATTTGGTTGAGGTTCTTGGAGACAGGGATAATTTACAGGAACATGTAGAACGGGCAAAGAATAGCATTGTGGCGGAGAGCAATGTTCTGGAAAAATTGGTTTTATCGAAACTTCAATTTGATGAATTGGAACCAGATCGGCAGGAATTATCATATTATCGTATAACAAATTCATTAAAAGAGGCTTTTGAGGAAGATTTTATTTACGTGCTTGAAAACCATAATCGTTCAAGAGAATATCTTGTTGCACTGTTAGAACTATATTATTTTACATACACTTCTCAAGCTATTCTGAAGTTAAACAGATTTCTTGAAGGTGAAAGAGATGGAAATATCCCTTTATATTTCTCCTTGGATTGGGAAAAAACAAGTCAAAACCGCATGTGCTATAAAGAAGGATGGCAAAAACTTCAAGGTGCGATTGGAAAAATGTTGGCGCATGCTATCGTTCTTGAAATATTAAATCAAACAGAGCCGGGCTCTGAGTTAGTAGACTATATTAGAATCGCTGAAATGATTCAGGATAAATCCGTAGACCGTGAGCTTGGTAAAGAGATAATGGACATTACCGATTGTTATCGGAATGCTATAAGTGATTGTACTGAGATGCAAAGTCTTTCGCCTGGTGAGCCTTCTGAGAGCCCTACAAGTGATGCGATAGATTTTTTATTTAGAAGTGTTGTTTCTCAATTTGAAAATACTGTGAGGGAGAGACCGTATAAGTCGTATGCCAAAATGTTTGAAGACTATTGTCACAAATATCTGAAGAGTCGCGGGCGAAGTGGGTTAATGCTCAATCTATCAGAAGAAATGCTGATTTTCCTGACACGGCTTTGCATAAAGAACCAGGAGCAGATGAGATTGAAGGATGTTTTCAATGAGTTTGAAAAGAGAGGAGTCTTTCTGGATGGAATTTCGAAAGAACAAATTGCACATTATTATGAGAGGCTCAATTTGATTGAGAAAAAAAGCGATAGTGGGGATGCCAAGTATGTCAAACGAATTCTATAAATATATAGCAAAAAACACATATAGTTTTTTCCAGACAAGAGCTTCGACAATCCAGCCAGGTGAAAGGTATTGCCTAAAACTCGACAATGAAGATATGGTAAAAGGGGTAGATGATGTTTTAAGATCAATAACCAAAAGAGAAAATAAGCAAGGTAGTTATAAGTATGGCACAATATATTCAACGTTCACTATCCGGCTGTCACAGGAACTCGAAGTAGTTGTGGCATCAAAAAAGGATGGAATGACCGATGATTTCTTAGCAACTTTACGCAATGCGGAATTGACAACTCATTGTTATCCCATTCTGATGATAACCTATTCTGCGATTGATACCATCATAAGCGGGACAGGAGATCTTGCTGCAAAAGGAATGCCCTTTCATACCGAGTCTATTATTGAAAAGATTAAAGCTGACATGCAAAGCGCACAGCTATCTTTGCAGGATAAGCTTATATTAGAAATGGAACTCAACAGAAAACAGATGGATCGGTATAATGATAAGACTTCTTTGTATGAATATGCGCATATATTAACTGTGTTGGAAAGGGGATATATTCATATTGATGATTATTCATCTTTTATGATCTTGCATGATCCAGACGCTGGATCTCTTGATTCCAAGAAGCTAAAGGACCGTTTGGAAGATAATCGTGAGATATTTGAACGTATTGATCGTGCAGTTAAGTATGGCAATATTGAAGATGATTTAGAAAAAGAATTTGACAAGCCGCTCATAGACCATTTGAAAGAATGCAAGAGTATACTCAAAAATAAAACGACAAAAAAGAAAACTGGAAAACGGCCCTCAATCCCTTGCTGTATAAGGGATTGAGGGTTTTGTCGTTTTTGAAAAAAAACGACAAAACGACAAAACGATTTTCCGGGGGTTTTGTCGTTTCTCTCCGCAATGACCACCCTAACGAATTGTCGTTTTTCATTGGAACGCATTCACTGGGTTTTGTCGTTTTTTGTGGCTTCTTGCACATCCGATCCCTTCGCATATGATTTCTCAGATCTCTGTTGAGATCAGAAAGGAGTCATTGCAATGGATAGCAATGTGATTTGGAATCCCCCTCTTTCTTCTCCTTGTGATTTCCGGTTCTGCGTAAAGTATTTCCCCATAACGGAACCTAAATCGCAGCAGGTACTTCATGTGAGTCTCATCTATCTCGTTGATTCCCATGAAATACCGATTTTAATTACGCATCTTCAGGATTATGTAACAGAGAGTCTAACCCGTCCCGACCCATATTCCAGCACCATGGAAAAGCGCTGCTATTTCTTCTGCAGTATGCTGAACTATATCCTGATTGAGAATCACGACAGATATGGCATTTCCAGCGTTCTGGAGATTAACCACGATATGATGCAGGATTTCTTCTCGGATTACGCCCTTGACATTATCTACACCGATGAGCATAGAACTTCAAGCGTAGTGTGGAGATGTGTTCGTGTATGTACCTTCACCATGCGGCAGATCCTGCTGAAACATCGTGACAGGATGGCACTAAAACTTGAGGATTTACTGGTACCCAAACAAATCCATGATTACCGTGGACGCAAGAAGATCGATTATGTACCAAACTTCACTGCTCATGGTCATGATTTTGTAACGACACCGATTTACCGCGAAATACCGACGGAGGCCTTGGAATTACTTATATCTTTGGCTTTCAAACGAGCCCCGAATATAGTGTTCGCACTATGTCTTCAGGCGTTCGCAGGATTGAGACCGAGTGAGGTGTGCAACGTGCGTCAGGAGTGCAGCCCTCTTGGCCCGGGGATTGAGTTTGTTATGGGCAGTTCGAATATAACCTATCCACAAATTGATCTGCGCAGAGAACTGACCCTACGCAGTGACAACATTCATGTGGGAGGTATCAAGAAGGCAAGAGTACAGCGTGTATATCCAGCCTTTATTGAAGCTTTCACAGTAGTGTATGAATGGCATAAAGAACGCCTTGCCTATCGTAAATTCGAGGAAGCATATGCACCTATGTTCATAAATCGGGATGGCAAAGCAATGACCTACGATTCCTATCTCTACCAATTTGACAGCCTTGTTAGCAAATATTTCATCCCAGCCCTGCTTTCCAGTAACAATACGGATCTCCAACAGTACGGTCAAATAATTAAGGAACGCAAGCTGAGTCCACATGCTCTGCGACACGCTTATACTGTCCAGCTTGTGCTCCGTGGTGTGTCTGCTGCTGAACTGATGTACTGGCGCGGTGATTCGTGCATCACCAGTTCAGCCACCTATGTTGCCAACAAAGGCGAGCTGACCAAGTTAGCCAAACAAGTTGGAGCGGACTTTACCCAATTCATTGTGGAGCTTGGAAAGGAGAAAAGGTATGCTGCCGCCTCTCATTCGATTGACTGATTACGCAGCTCAGCG
>JAFUZB010000291.1 GCA_017476845.1 Clostridia bacterium | reverse complement strand
ATTATGGGCATCGTTATTGATACCTTTCTTTTTGGCGGTACAGTCCAACAAGTGCGTTGATGATGTGTGTGGCACTTGTAGGCCGGTATCCCTCTTTTTGTTTACCATAATACCATGCCTATAGGAAGTTGCAAGACTAATTTCCAGAATCACGGTGAAAGACTAATTTCCAGTTTGGACTTTCGAAACCTGCACTTAGATTTTCATATGACGGGGCCGATCTGTGCACGGCCGGGTATATTGACAAAACGGTGTGCTTTCTATAGTGTAACCTGCGCCGGGAAGATAAAGGCTGCGAAACGGGCGAACCGATGTGACGGGATGGAAACTGGACAGGGAGCACAGCGCAAAAAGCGGCCCGGCGAGAAACAGAAGGCGAGGGAAATTCTATGCTGAGAAAAGCCTACACACCGCTGTCTCTTTTCCTCTGGGGCGTGATGCAGTTTGTTTTGGGCATTCTGCTGCTTACCCGTCCGGAGCAGACCATTGCCGTGCTACCGAACGTGCTTGCATGGCTTTTGTGGATTGCGGCGGGGGATGCCTGGGTGAAGTTCTTCTTTCGGCGAAAGGAGACAAAGGTACCGCTCCTTCAGGCGGTGGGCTTGACGCTGCTCGCGGTCAATGTGTCAGCAGTGTCCTTTGGACTGCAGCTCTCCATTTCGGTCATCTTCGGCATATGGATTCTCCTCAATGCCGTAGGCAAGTTCCTCTATGCATTCCAGCTGAGACGGACGGGAACGCGAGGGTTCCTTACGAACCTCATCCAGGGCATTGTGTATCTGCTCTTTGGCATCAGTCTCCTCAGCCGCCCGATCTACCGGTTCACTACGCTGGCCGTGGTTCTGGGCGTGTACTGCCTGGTGAGCAGCTTTTCCCGCCTTGTGGATGCTGTGCGCGAGGCGCTTGGCACGGATATCGGCGGAAAACGCGTCCGACAGCGTATCCGCATCAAGCCGCCTGTCCTGCTCACTACCCTCATGCCGATGCGGCTGCTTCAGACCCTGGATGACCCGGACGAGGAAGCGGAGATTGCGCAGTGGACAAGGCGGGAAACGGTGCTGGAGAATGCCGAGCCGGACCTGGAAATCTTCCTGCATCTGGGAAAGAACGTGGCCTTCGGGATGGGACACATGGATATTGCCCTTGGCGATACCGTGTATGCCTACGGCAACTATAATGCCGAGGCGCACAAGCTGTTCGGCGCGATCTCGGAAGGCATCCTGTTTACTGCCGAGCGGGAATCCTATCTCCGTTTTTCCACCGAGCATGAGAACAAGCGGCTCATAGGATACGGCGTAGTGCTTACCCAGGAGCAGAAGGAGGCCATCCAGAAGAGCGCCAAGACGCTCATGGAGGGCTGCAGCCGGTGGTACCCCCAGGAGGAGGGCAGCGAGACCAAGGAGATGGAGCGGCTGTGCGATGCCAAGTATTACCGGATTGAGCAGGGCCCGTTCCAGGTATACAACGTGCTGACGACCAACTGTGTGGCGGTGGCCAACCTCCTGTGCGGCAGCGCAGGGGTGGACCTCATGAGCCCGCAGGGGATCATTACGCCCGGAACGTACTGTGAGTTCCTGGACAGGCAGTTCAGAAGACCGAAGAGTATCGTGATTTCCAGAACGGTCTACAGGTAAGCGACGTGAGAAAGGGATAGGAAAAGAAGGCCCGTGTAGGCCTTCTTTTCCTATCCCTTGTTTAGGTGAATTTAGGTGATTTCACAGCCGGGCGACACCGCTGTCTCTGGCGGCCTGCGCCACAGCCTTGGCGACGGCCGGTCCGACGCGCTTGTCGAAAGCGGCAGGCAAGATATAGTCACTACTGAGCTCCTCGGGGGAGACCAGGGCGGCCAGTGCATGGGAGGCGGCCAGCTTCATAGGCTGGTTGATATCCCGGGCACGCACATCCAGTGCTCCACGGAAAATGCCGGGGAAGACCAGAACGTTGTTGATCTGGTTGGGATGATCGCTTCTTCCGGTGCCGATGACGGCAGCGCCCGCCGCCTTGGCCTCCTCCGGCTCAATCTCAGGCACCGGATTGGCCATGGGGAACACAATGGCGTCCCGGGCCATGGAGGCGACCATGTCTTTGGAGACGATGTGGGGTGCGCTGACACCGATGAAGACGTCCGCACCCCGCATGGCATCGGCGAGCTTTCCGGAGAGTTTCTCGGGGTTGGTAATCTGCGCCATCTCGGCCTGGGCGGGATTCATATCAGCGCCCTCGCAGAGGATGCCGCAGCGGTCCACCATCTTCAGATGCTGTACGCCCAGATCCATCAGGTGCTTTCCGATGGCAATGCCGGCGGACCCGGCGCCGTTGATGACAACCCGGACTTCACTGATCTCCTTTCCGACGACGCGGAGGGCGTTGATCATCGCTGCCCCTACCACAATGGCGGTGCCGTGCTGATCGTCGTGAAAGACCGGGATATCGCACAGCTCCTTAAGGCGCCGCTCGATCTCAAAGCATCTGGGTGCGGCGATATCCTCCAGGTTAATGCCCCCGAAGCTGCCCGAGAGGAGATAGATGGTGCGCACCAGCTCATCGACATCCTTGCTCTTGATGCACAGCGGGAAGGCGTCGACATCGCCGAAGGCCTTGAAGAGGGCGCACTTGCCCTCCATGACGGGCATGCCCGCCTCCGGCCCGATATCTCCCAGCCCCAGTACGGCAGTCCCGTCGGTGATGACGGCAACCAGATTGTGGCGGCGAGTCAGGGTAAAGGACTTTTCCGGATCCTTCTGGATTTCAAGGCACGGCTGTGCCACACCGGGGGTGTAGGCCAGGGAGAGATCCTCCTTGTTTTTCACGGCAACGCGGGATATGACTTCAATCTTGCCCTGCCATTCCCCATGCAGGCGCAGAGATTCTTCGGCATAGTTCATCGGGTGCGTCCT
>JAFUZB010000290.1 GCA_017476845.1 Clostridia bacterium | reverse complement strand
TCCGGATTGGTCAGGCACTCGCACGACGCAAAGAAATTATTGCAGTCGCAGTGGAAAATCAGCGGTTTCATATCTAAACACCTTACACAATCTTACAACACTTTCATCGGCTTCCATCGTAGATAGTCGCCGGAAACCAGGCTGTAGTCGATCCTGTGGTAACGGCCTTCAATGCTGTCATGGAAACGGGATTCGCCGTGGCAATGGGCATAGATCACTTTTTCCGCCCCGTACTCCTCCGCCATCCGGGTGAAGACGCTATCCCTCTCCAGGATGTTCGTGGGCGGATAGTGCAGAAACATGATGAAGCTAGTATAACCATCATTGCGCGCCTTTTCAAAGGACAGCCGCAGCCGTTCCGCCTCACGCTCCACGATCTTTTTGGCATGCTCTTCCGCTTCTTCATCCCACCCGGTGATTCTGTGACGCCTGTCCAAATAGAATGGGCCTTCAAAGGTAAACCCCTTTGTTCCCACCAGCGCGTAGGCCTTGCCGTTCTCGTCCGTATAAGGGTAATAGTTGTTTTGGAGGAACAGGAGCTTGCCGCCGAAATACTGATTTAGGGTATCGGTTTTTTTCGCGTCCCAGAACATATCATGGTTCCCACGAAGCAGGATCTTCCTGCCAGGAAGCCGCATGATGTATTTCATGTCTTCCTCGCACTCCTGCAGGTTCCTCCCCCAGCTATGGTCGCCCACAAGTACAAGGGTGTCGTCATCGTGGATCAGGCCGGCGCAGTTTCGCGTGAATACCTGTTCATGGTTTCTCCATACAGGGTCAGTCAGCTGGCCTCTGGCTTTGATCTGCGCCTGAAAATGCAAATGCAGGTCTCCGATTGCGTACAGGCTCAAACCACAGTCACTCCCTTCTGGCAGCCATAGTATGTTACATCTATTATATCGCAAGCTTCCAAAGCAAACAAGGCAAAGAAATTCAATTCTGAGTTTGCCCACCCTCAACATGCCTCAGCAGGTATCCGACAAATCTCTTTGGTGTCCTCAACCATTATTCCATTCTTTCCGACAAGTACCCGGTCATCGCTTTCTTGAAGCCCCCATTCGTATACATCACTTGGGCAACCATCCAGGCCTATTTGCTTCAAGATCTCATTGATCAAAGCATTTTCCCTTACATGAGGACTGCTACATTTTCCTGCGACATGGCCTCGGCAGCGCCAAGTCTTATAAAGCCCATTTTTATCCCTTGCTGTATACCTTCGGTATGGCTCACCGCACTCAGCACAGAAAACCTTGCCGTATAGGTAATGGTTTGTGCAGCGCATGCTCAGGCCGCGCTTTTCCTGCTCCTCTATCCTTTGCAGCCGTTCCTGAACACCATCCCAGACGTCCGCCCGCACAATGGCCTCATGATCGTTGTACAGGATCCGGCTTGTATAGGGTACGGTCGGGTCTGGTTTCTTAGTTATAACGTCGATCGGCGGCTTCTTTTGCAGCTTGCGGTCACCCACGTACACTTCATTTTTCAAAAGCCTTTGGATCGTCGTCCAGTTCATTGGGTTTTTGGTACGCATCCGCGTCACGCCCATTTCCTCCAGCATAGCCATGATATCCTTTGGCGCTTTCCCGTTGGCGTATTCCTCAAAAATCAGTTTCACAATCCAGGCATCTTCATTGGGAGTGAGTTTCCCATTGATCTCATCGTACCCGAAGATTCGGTTTGAGCCAAGATGACGCACGCCCTGCTCCAGTTTCCTCCGGTAGGACCATTTCACATTCTCCGAGATAGACCGTGACTCCATCTCCGCCGCAGAAGCCATCACCGAAAAGATCAAATCAGCGCTGCCATCAAAAGAGGAGATGCCCTCCTTCTCGAAGCGCACCTCCACATGCATACTTTTCAATTCATGGACATAGTGTTGTGTGTCAATAACGTTTCTGGAAAATCGCGAGATCGACTTGCACAGGATAATGTTGATTTCCCCGTTTCTGGCCGCCTCGATCATTCGCATGAACTCTGGACGTTTCTTCGCCGATGTTCCCGTAATACCTCGATCTGCAAATATCCCCGCAAACTCCCAGTCTGGATTCTGCCGGATGAGTGCTTCGTAGTAGTTCTTCTGGGTCTCGTAGCTCTCCTCCTGCTCCTCCAGCAACGTACTGACACGCGCATAGGCAGCAACCTTTTTCTTCTCTCTTTTGACTCTTATCGCGTTGACTTTCAATCAATACACCTCCTGCCTCGGTGACACGGACGATGGCTCCGGAAATGTTAGCACGCCTGATCCATATCTGCTTGTGCGTTACCGTTATGCCCGTCTTGCCTCTCTTTGAACCGCTTTGATCCGACACCGTAGACTTTGGGGATCGGATCGCCATCTTCGATGATGACATTCTGTATGGCATCGATGGCTTTGGCCAGATAGACAGCATGGCTTGGGGGTATCTCGGTTTCCTCTTTTGAATCTCCCTCTTCCGCTGTCGCGGCGTTCGGATTATCTGTTGTGGCATCGGTGGTAGAATCGGCAGTTTCTTCAGTAGCGGTTTCCCCTTTCATATCATCAGCTTCATCCGCTGTTTCTTCGGGTATTTCTTCAGCTGTCTCATTGTATTCAGCATTCCCAGCATCGGTCTCATCACTTACAGGAACCTCTTCGCCTTCTGTGACTGGGTTAGGACGTCTGATCTGATCCCACCTCAACGGTGCTGTAGAAGAAGTGCCATCTGCCCATGTGAT
>JAFUZB010000289.1 GCA_017476845.1 Clostridia bacterium | reverse complement strand
GTATCTGGCCACATTACGGAGCCAGCAAAAAAGGCTGGCTTCATTCTTGGCTCCACGGTGGAACCAGTCTGGCTCTGTTTCTGGCCTCACATTTGGCCACATTACGGAGCCAGCAAAAAAAGGCTGGCCTCATTCTTGGCTCCATAATGAAACCAGTCCGGGCTTATTTTGGAACTCGCATCTGGCCACATAGTGAAGCCAGTAACGATTTCTGCAACAAAATACCCCATGGCCTTTGAACCATGGGGCTGTAACTCAACAATATATCAGTTCCTGCAAAACCATTTCTTCCGCCTGAAGTCGGATCATATTCATGACGCCAACCCATGACATCTGATCCCGGGCTTTCAACGCTTCGTTGACACCCTGCTCTTTTGCCATGTCAGCTTCGATTTTCTCCATTCTGGCCTGCGCAGCTTCTTGCGTTTCTTTCAGATCCGCATACAGTTTCCCGGACAGAAGCAGCCTCGTATAGAGACCTGGACGGTGTTCCTGTAAGTACCGCAGCCGCATTCTGCCGTATTTCTTCAGCGTGGTATTGTCCTCTTTGCTCAATTCCAGAACCGGATACAGATAGTCCCCAATTTGACGATACATGATATTCATTTTCTTTCCTCCTGTAGCCCGTCCATGATGGCGGCGATCGTCTTAATCAAGTCCACAAGTTCCTGGTCAATGCTCTCACCGGCTTCAATCCGCCGAAGCTCTGTCAAAATTTCTCCCATCGTATCCCGCAAGGCTTTATATGTTCTTGGGTTCCCCTTTACAACCACGTCCCGGTGCAGCAGCCTGCTCATGATGTAATCCTGCTTTGTCATTCCCGTGAGCCGAACCAGTGTTTCAATCTGACTGTCCTCCTCCGGGGAAACTCGGAATGCCACCGTGATATTCCTCCATCGGCCATGAACATCCAATGCTTTTGCGGACATTATTTCAGCCCCTTTCCATATTCAGTCTTGCCGCCATCTCCGTCTGTTTGGAGGGAAAGAGATGGGCGTAATTATAAGTAATGTCGATACTCTCATGTCCCACACGATCCGCAATGGCGATAGCGCTGAAGCCCATGTCGATCAGGAGGCTGATTGCGCTATGGCGAAGGTCGTGAATCCTGATGCGTTTGACGCCTGCTTGCTTCGCTCCTCGGTTCATTTCATGGTGCAGGTAATCCTTGGTGAAGTTGAAAATGCGATCTTTTCTGCCGATCCCATCCAGGGAATCAATGTATTCCTCCACTTCCTCCGTAAGGAAATCCGGCATGGTGATGGTACGATTGCTCTTTTCGGTCTTCGGCGTGGTGATCTTGTCTTCACCGTGTATCCGCTGATAGGATTTGCTGATCGTGACGGTGCCCTTCTCCAGATCGAAGTCCGCAGGGGTCAGGGCTAGCAGTTCTCCTTCCCGCATACCGCACCAATACAGCAGCTCGAAAGCATAGAACGATTTGGGCTTATCCATCATGGCGTCGGCAAATTTCAAGTATTCTTCCTTTGTCCAGAACAGCATTTCCCTCGATTTCTTTTTACCCAGTGGCCCGGCCTTGCGGCAAGGGTTTTCCCGAAGGTTATAATACTTCATGGCGTGGTTGAAGATGGCGGTGAGTTGATTTTGGACGGTGCGGAGATAAACGGGAGAGTATGGCTTCCCATCGTTTTCCCGCGAACGCAGCATTTCATTTTGCCAAGTCATAACGATCTGTGGCGTGATGGCGCACATCTTCAGCTTTCCGAAATAGGGAATCAGTTTGGTGCGGATGATATGATCCTTGGTGTTCCAGGTGTTTTCTTTTAGTCGTGTCTTCAAATCCTCGGTATAATGCTCCACGAAACTGGCAAAGGACATATCCAGATCTGCCGTTACCTTGTTCAATTGCTCCCGTTCCCAGGCTTGGGCTTCATGTTTGCTGGCAAACCCCCGCCGTGAACTCTGTTTTTGTTCTCCTGTCCAATCGGTGTAGCGGTAGATTACCCGCCATGTATTGGTCTTATTGTCTTTATAAACACCCATCCTGCTGCGCCTCCTTTTCTGGTTTCTTTCCAACCGTGCGCTCCATGAGATAATCCCGGCTGATACGCCCGGCGATGGTGAGATAGCCCTGGGCTTTCAGCTCCTGATTCAGCCTGTGGATGACCTTGTAGGCATGGGAGGTTGAAATATGCAGGAGATGGGCTGCCTCCGGCGCAGTCAGAAAGGCGCTCCCATACAGCTTTATTTCACAATTATCCAATTTCATATTGATTCTCCTAAACAAATCTGTTATACTGCTCCTATCTTGCTGAAGGGGGACTTTTCCATGGCCACTGGTGAACGCATTCGTCATTTCCGCAAACGCATGAAGATGACGCAGCGATATTTGGGGCAGCTGCTTGGCTTTCCGACCAATTCTGCCGACGTGCGCATGGCGCAGTATGAATCCGAGGATCGGAATCCGAAGGCTGATCTGACGGCACAGATGGCGTCCATATTCGGCGTTTCTCCCCATGCTATCTCAGTTCCGGATATTGATTCTTACGTCGGCCTCATGCACACCCTTTTCACCCTGGAGGATCGGTATGGCCTATATGTGGAGGAATCTGAAGGCGATGTCTGCCTGCGGGTCAATCTCCGTGAAAATCAGCAGGGTGCTGAGCTTCATCGGATGCTGTACGAATGGCAGGCTGTGTTCAACGCCCTGAAGAAGGGCGAGGTCACCCAGGAAGCCTATGACCAGTGGCGTTATAATTTCCCGGACGGGGATACCAGTAGGCGGTGGGTGAAAGTTCCGTCCCAAGGCTTGATGGATGATCTGGTTGCCAGACTTCAAGAAAATCCAGACAGCGATCATGAATGACGCCTCCATCCTTCCGAAAATCGCATAGAAATAGGGCTAACTGATTCTCAACAAAATCAGTTAGCCCTTATTTTCGGAATGATGGATTTTTGTTGCCAAATTGTTGCCACTCGGGACTTTGACCGCCCTGAAACCCTTATTTTATGCGGGTTTCAGGATCTTGGTCTTTATTCCCACTCAATGGTCCCTGTGGGCTTGGGTGTAAGATCATAAAGAACGCGGTTTACACCCTTAACCTCATGGGTAATGCGATCGGTAAGGTGCTGCAGAAGATCAAAGGGGATATTTTCTACCGTAGCCGTCATGGCGTCACGTGTATTGACGGCACGGATGACGACTGGCCATGCATCTGTACGGGCACCATCCTGAACGCCAACCGTTTTGAAATCCGGAACAATGGTAAAGTATTGCCAAACTTTGCCTTCCAGCCCGTTCTTGGCGAATTCTTCGCGCAGGATGGCATCGGATTCACGTACTGCCTCCAGACGATCCCGCGTGATAGCACCTACGCAGCGAACGCCCAGACCGGGGCCGGGGAAGGGCTGACGATAGACCATGGTATCGGGGAGTCCAAGCTGCTTTCCGACAACACGAACCTCATCCTTGAACAGGAATTTGACGGGTTCGACAAGCGCAAACTGCAGGTCCTCGGGCAAACCACCGACATTATGGTGGGCTTTCACACCCTTGCTCTCGATGATGTCCGGATAGATGGTTCCCTGTGCAAGGAATTCGATCCCTTCCTGCTTACGGGCCTCTTCTTCAAAGACACGGATGAATTCGGCACCGATAATCTTGCGCTTCTCCTCAGGGTTGGAAACACCGGCCAATTTGTCGAGGAACCGATCTACGGCATCGACATAGACAAGGTTTGCATTCATCTGGTCACGGAAAACACGGATCACCTGTTCGGGCTCGCCTTTGCGAAGGAGACCGTGATTGACGTGTACGCAAACTAACTGCTGTCCGATGGCGCGGATGAGCAGGGCAGCGACGACGGAGGAATCCACACCGCCGGAGAGGGCAAGGAGTACCTTCTTATCACCGATCTGCTGTTTGAGTGCTTCAACCTGCTCGGCGATGAAAGCTTCGGCAAGCTCGGGCGTCGTGATGCGTTCCATGGTTTCGGGACGTTTTTCAGCCATAGAAAGACCCTTCTTTCATAATCTTCGCACCCTTACGGGGTGTGAGCATTGTAACAGGATGGGGAAAAAGTGACAAGCTTAGAAAAGCCCGGAGATGACGCCGCTCTCATCCACATCGATGCGTTCGGCGGCGGGATGCTTGGGGAGTCCCGGCATGGTCATGATGTCGCCGGTGAGAACAACAACAAAGCCTGCACCGGCAGAGACACGGACCTGCTTGACGGTGACGGTAAAGCCCTCGGGCGCGCCGAGGAGGGATGCGTTGTCGGAGAAGGAGTACTGTGTCTTGGCCACACAGATGGGCGTGTGCCCAAATCCCAATTCTTCAAGGCGCCGGATCTGCTTTTTCGCCGTGGGAAGCACATTGATCCCGTCACCGCCGTAAATATTCTTCACCAGAGTCTCAATGCGGTGCTCCAGGGTATCGTCAAGGTCATAGGCAAAGGTGAAGCTTTCCTTGTTCTCAGCTTCGCACAGCCTTGTCACCTCCTTAGCGAGCGCTTCCGCACCCTTACCGCCCTCCGCCCATACCGTGGAGGCGATGGCGTTGACACCCAGGGAGAGACAGGCATCAATGACGGTCTGCATCTCCGCATCGGTGTCAGTGGGGAAGCGGTTGACTGCGACAACACAGGGCAGGTGGTATACCTCACGGATATTGTGTACGTGGCGAAGGAGATTCGGAAGGCCGGTTTTCAGTGCTTCCAGGTTTTCTTCGTTCAAATCAGATTTGGCGACACCGCCGTGCATCTTCAGTGCGCGGACTGTGGCGACCACCACTACGGCATCCGGGACAAGTCCTGTCATGCGGCACTTGATATCCAGGAACTTCTCGGCTCCGAGGTCCGCGCCGAAGCCTGCCTCGGTGACGGTGTAGTCCGATACAGACAGCGCAAGGCGCGTTGCGAGCACAGAATTGCAGCCGTGGGCAATATTGGCAAACGGCCCGCCGTGCACAAAGGCCGGGGTGCCTTCCAGGGTCTGTACGAGGTTGGGCCGAATCGCATCGCGAAGCAGTGCGGCCATGGCTCCGTTGGCCTTGAGATCTGCCGCGGTGACAGGCCTGTCATCGTAGGTGTAGCCGACAATGATCCGCCCCAGTCTCTCCTTGAGATCGGAGATGGAGGTAGCAAGGCAGAGCACGGCCATGACCTCGGAGGCCACGGTGATATCAAAACCGTCCTCGCGCGGTGTGCCGTTCATCTTGCCGCCCATGCCGTCCACAATATTGCGCAGCTGACGGTCGTTCATGTCCACACAGCGCTTCCAAGTGATGCGACGGACGTCGATACCCAGCTCGTTGCCCTGTTGGATATGATTGTCAAGCATGGCGGCAAGCAGGTTGTTTGCCGCGCCTATGGCGTGGAAGTCACCGGTGAAGTGCAGGTTGATGTCCTCCATGGGGACAACCTGCGCATAGCCGCCGCCTGCGGCGCCGCCCTTGATGCCGAATACCGGGCCGAGGGAGGGTTCGCGCAGGGCGCATACGGCCTGCTTGCCCAGCCGCCTGAGAGCGTCGGTCAGCCCGATGGTGGTGGTGGTCTTTCCTTCGCCTGCGGGGGTCGGGGTCATGGCGGTGACAAGGATCAGCTTCCCGTTTTTCTGACTCGGGATCAGGGACGGGTCAACCTTGGCCTTGTAGCGTCCGTAGGGCTCAAGGGCATCCTCGGGAATGCCGGCACGATTTGCGATCTGCGAGATGGGAAGGAGGGTGCACCGCTGGGCAATTTCAATGTCTGTAAGCATGGTTCTTCCTTACCTCCAGGCAAGTTCAGGCATAGATGGGATACTTGGCGCAAAGCGCTTTGACCTCCTCGGTGACCCGGTCACGGTTGGCGTCAAAGTCGGTGATGATGTCGGAGATGAAAGCGGCGATCTGCACCATTTCGCTCTCCTTAAAGCCGCGCGTGGTCACGGCAGGCGTCCCGATGCGCAGTCCCGAGGTGATGAACGGGGAGAGCGGTTCGCCGGGAATGGTGTTCTTGTTGGCGGTAATGTGCACCTCGTCCAGCCGCTTTTCCAGTTCCTTTCCGGTGATGCCGGAGTGGGTGAGCTTCAGGAGCATCAGGTGATTGTCCGTGCCGCCGGATACCAGCTCGATGTCGCGCTTGAGAAGCTCCTCGGAGAGGACCTTGGCGTTTTGGACAATCTGGCGGGAATAGGCTTTGAAGTCCTCTGTCATCGCTTCGCCCAAGGCGACAGCCTTGGCGGCGATAATGTGCATGAGAGGACCGCCCTGCGTGCCGGGGAAGACAGCCTTGTCAATCTGCTTGGCCAGGCTTTCCTTGCACAGGATCATGCCGCCACGGGGACCGCGCAGGGTCTTGTGCGTGGTGGTGGTGACCACGTCCGCGTAGGGGACGGGGGAGGAATGCACGCCGCCTGCCACCAGGCCGGCGATGTGCGCCATGTCGACCATGAGATAGGCACCGACCTCGTCGGCGATCTCGCGGCAGCGGGGGAAGTCAATGATGCGCGAGTAGGCGCTGGCGCCGACCACGATCATCTTCGGGTGGCACTCCAGGGCGATGCGGCGCATCTCATCGTAGTCGATGACCTCGGTTTCCTTGTCCACACCGTAGGGTACGATGTGGAAGTACTTGCCGGAAATGTTCACCGGGGAACCGTGGGAGAGATGACCGCCCTCCTGCAGGTTCATGCCCATGACAGTATCGCCGGGCTGGAGCAGGGCAAAGAAGACCGCCAGATTGGCGTTGGCGCCAGAATGCGGCTGCACATTGGCGTGCTCGGCGCCAAAGAGCTTCTTGGCCCGTTCGCGTGCGATCTCCTCGACGATGTCGACGTTCATGCAGCCGCCGTAGTAGCGCTTGCCAGGATACCCTTCGGCATACTTGTTGGTGAGAATTGTGCCGGCCGCCAGAAGCACGGCGGGGCTGACGATGTTTTCGGATGCGATGAGTTCAATATTCTGCTGCTGGCGCGTAAGCTCCAGGTTGCAGGCCCCGGCGACGTCGGGGTCAAACTTTGCCAGTTCGTCAAGCGTGTACATATCAATTACCTCCAAGATAACGGATTGCGGATGCAAACAGCTTCATATCATATTCGCCCGGAACATTCTTGTACAGCCCTGCGCCTACGCGCTCGCTGTGGCCCATCTTGCCCAGAACTCTTCCGTCCGGGCTGGTGATGCCTTCCACGGCATAGACTGAGTCATTGGGGTTGAAACGGATGTCCGAGGTGGCCGACGCCTCAAAATCGACGTACTGTGTGGCGATCTGTCCGCGCGCGGCCAATTCGCGCACGAGCGCGGGATCGGCCAGGAAGCGGCCCTCGCCGTGGGAGATCGGGACGGTAAAGACGTCGCCGGGCTGCACACCCATGAGCCAGGGGGAGAGGTTGGAAGATACGCGGGTGCGCACCAGACGCGACTGGTGGCGAGAGATGGTGTTGAAGGTGAGCGTGGGCGCATGCTCGTCGGGCTCGGTAATGTGCCCGTAGGGGACAAGGCCCAGCTTGATGAGCGCCTGGAAGCCGTTGCAGATGCCCAGGGCCAGACCGTCGCGCTCGTAGAGCAGCTTCTCGACCTCCTCGGTGAGGGCTGCGTTTCTCAGGAAGGCGGTGATGAACTTGCCGCTTCCGTCAGGCTCGTCGCCGCCGGAGAAGCCGCCCGGGATGAAGAGCACCTGGGCGCGACGAAGGGCGGATTGCATCCGCTCCACGCTTTTCTGGACATCGGAAGCGGTGAGATTGCGGATGACCAGGATCTCGGCCTTTCCGCCCGCGTCCTCCACGGCACGCGCGGAGTCCATCTCACAGTTCGTTCCCGGGAAAGCCGGGATGAGGAAGGTGGGCGTGCGGGTGACAACGGCCGGGGTGGGCCAGGACGTGGCGGTGTAGGTCAAGGTCTCCGTGCTGCTGTCCGCCTGGGCGATATTGCAGGGATAGACGCTCTCCAGCGTCCCCTCCCAGAGGCCCTGCAATTGGCGCAGAGGAAGGACTTCACCCTCCCTTGCGAGCACGGGCGTATCGGTCGTGCGGCCGAGCACGCGCCCGATGCCCAACTCCTCCTCGGACTCCACCAGGAAGGATCCGTAGCGGTAGGCGAAGAGAGCGGCGGGATCGAAGGCGGGGTCAAAGGTGAAGCCGACCGTATTGCCAAGGGCCATCTTGAGGATAGCCTCGGCGATGCCGCCGTTTCCGGGCGTGTAGACAGAGAGGGCCTTGCCCTGCAAGATAAGGCTGTGGACGAGGGCGAAGGTCTCAAGGAGCGATGCCGCCTCAGGGAGCCCGTCCGGGGTAAGCTTGCAGTCAATCAGGGTGACGACGTGCCCTGCACCCTTCAGTTCGGGGGATACGATCTCGCTTGTCTTTCCTGTGGTCACCGCAAAGGAGACGAGGGTGGGCGGTACGTCCAGGGACTCGAAGGTGCCGGACATGGAGTCCTTGCCGCCGATGGCGGCAATGCCCAGGTCCTTCTGTGCCTCAAAGGCGCCAAGGAGGGCGGTCAGCGGCTGGGACCAGCGCTTTTCATCCTTGCCGGGATGCAGGAAGTATTCCTGGAAGGTGAGATAGACATCCTCAAAGGCTGCACCGGTGGCGATGAGCTTGCAGACCGATTCCACCACGGCCAGGTAAGCGCCGTGATAGGGGCTCTTCTCTGTGATCTCGGGATTAAAGCCCCAGGCCATGAGGGAGACGTCGTCAGTATGTCCGTGCTCCAGGGAAATCTTCTGCACCATCGCCTGGATGGGTGTGAGCTGATTTTTCCCGCCAAAGGGCATGAGGACGGTGCCCGCGCCGATGGTGGAGTCAAAGCGCTCGGCCAGGCCGCGGCGCGAGCAAGCGCTGAGGGAAGGGGCAAGGGCGAGATAGAGATCGGTAAAGCTTCCCTCGGGGTGATTTTCCCAGGGAGCGGTGGACTGGGCGAGGACGGAGATGTGTTTCTCGGCACCGTTGGAATTGAGGAAGGTGCGGGCGATATTGACGATTTCCTTCCCGTTCCACTCCATGACCAGGCGCTTTTCCACGGTGACGGGCGCCACGACGCATGCCTGAAGGTTCTCGTCCGCTGCAAGCTCCAGGAAGGCGTCTGTATCCTCGGGAGATACGACCACCGCCATGCGCTCCTGGGATTCGGAGATGGCAAGCTCGGTGCCGTCCAGGCCCTCGTACTTGCGGGGCACCAGGTTCAGATTGATATGCAGTCCGTCGGCAAGCTCGCCGATAGCGACGCTCACGCCGCCCGCGCCGAAGTCATTGCAGCGCTTGATGAGACGTGTCGCGTTGGGATTGCGGAAGAGGCGCTGGAGCTTGCGCTCCTCGGGGGCGTTGCCCTTCTGGACCTCGGCCCCGCACTCGGTGAGGGAGGAGAGCGTGTGCGACTTGGAGGAGCCGGTGGCCCCGCCGCAGCCGTCGCGGCCGGTGGAGCCGCCCAGGAGAATCACCTGGTCCCCGGGCGCGGGCACCTCGCGGCGCACATGGCTCTGGGGCGCGGCGGCGATGACCGCCCCGATCTCCAGACGCTTGGCGGCATAGCCCGGATGGTAGAGCTCATCGACGATGCCGGTGGCAAGGCCGATCTGGTTGCCGTAGGAGGAGTAGCCCGCGGCCGCGCCGGTCACAATGCGCCGCTGGGGCAGCTTGCCCGGAATGGTCTTCTCGGCGGGGGTGCGCGGATCGGCCGCGCCGGTCACGCGCATGGCGCCATAGACATAGCTGCGCCCGGAGAGCGGATCGCGGATGGCACCGCCGATACAGGTGGCTGCGCCGCCAAAGGGCTCGATCTCGGTGGGATGATTGTGGGTCTCGTTCTTGAAAAGGAGCAGCCAGGGCTCGTCCTTCCCGTCGATGTTCACGGTGATCTTGACCGTGCAGGCGTTGATCTCCTCGCTCTCGTCGAGCTTGGCAAGCCCGCCTGTCTTGCGCAGATGACGCGCTGCGATGGTGCCAAGGTCCATCAGGCAGATCGGCTTTTCGGTCCCCAGGTCCTGCCTGGCCTGCAGATAGTCTGCCCAGGCCTTTTCCAGGAGGGGATCGTCAAAGTGCACGGTGTCGATGTGGGTCAGGAAGGTGGTGTGGCGGCAGTGATCCGACCAGTAGGTGTCGATCATGCGGATCTCGGTGATGGTGGGATCGCGCTGCTCGGTGCGGAAATAGTCCTGGCAGAAGGCGATGTCATCGGTATCCATGGCCAGACCGTAGCGGCGGACGAAGTCGGCAAGCCCCTCGCGGTCAAGCGCAAGGAAACCCGAGAGCGTCTCCACCGGTGTGGGGATGGCAAAGCGCATCTTCAGGGTGTCGGGCTTTTCCATCGAGGCCTCCTGGCTCTCGACGGGGTTGATGACATATCTGCGGATCTTCGCTAAGTCCTCGCTTGTAAGGTCGCCGTAGAGGGCATAGACGCGCGCGGTGCGCACGGTGGGGCGAACGGAGCGGGAGATGAGCTGAATGCACTGGGCGGCCGAGTCCGCGCGCTGGTCGAACTGACCGGGCAGGTATTCCGCGGCAAAGACATGGGCGCCGGTGAGGTCAATTTCCTCGCTCACCGTGTCCAACTGCGGCTCGGAAAAGACGGTGGGGAGCACGGCGCGAAAGAGCGTTTCGTCGATGTCCTCCACGTCATAGCGGTTGATGATCCGCACGCGCTCCAGCGCCTGAATGCCAAGGAAGCTCCTGGCATCGGAGAGCAGGGTGTCGGCCTCATGGGCCAGGTGCGGTTTCTTTTCGACAAAGATGCGATAGACCATATCTGCGCTCCTCTCTTATTCGCGCGCGGCGCGAAGCGCCCGGGCGCCGATATCATGGCGCATGTGTGCGCCCTCAAAGGTGATGTGCGAGGCGATCTCGTAGGCGGCATCGACCGCCTCCTTAAGGGTAGGTGCCGTCGCCGTGCAGCCCAGCACGCGGCCGCCGCTTGTCACAAGCGCGCCGTCCTTTAGGGCAGCGCCCGCGACATAGACGTGATCGCGCACGCTCTGGGGGATGTCGATTACCTTGCCCTTTTCATAGCTTCCGGGATACCCCTGAGAGGCCAACACGACACAGCAGGCGGCGTCCCGGGAGAAGGTGACCTCGGTCGTATCCAGGGTACCGAAGGTGGTTGCGCGCATGACGGTGAAAAGATCGGACTTGAGCAGCGGGAGCACGACCTGCGTCTCGGGATCTCCGAAGCGGCAGTTGTACTCAATGACCTTGGGCCCGTCCTTGGTGATCATCAGGCCAAAGTAGAGACAGCCGCGGAAGGGCCGGCCCTCCTTTTCCATGGCGCGGATGGTGGGCAGGAAGATGGTCTCCATGCAGGCCTTGGCGACATCCTCGGTATAGAAGGGATTGGGCGCAATCACGCCCATGCCGCCGGTGTTGAGTCCCTTGTCGCCGTCCAGGGCGCGCTTGTGGTCCATGGAGGCGACCATGGGAACGAGGGTCTTTCCGTCGGTGAAGGCGAGCACGGAGACCTCGGGACCTTCGAGGAACTCCTCAATGACCACGCGGTCGCCGCTTGCGCCGAAGCGGTGGGAGAGCATCATGTCGGAGACGGCTTCGATGGCCTGCTCGCGTGTTTCGGCGATGATAACACCCTTGCCAAGGGCCAGTCCGTCGGCTTTGACAACGATGGGCGCAGGGGCTTCCTTGAGATAGGCGACGGCGCTGTCGTAGTTGTCAAACACCTCGCAGCGCGCGGTGGGAATTCCGTATTTGGCCATGAGATGCTTGGCAAATACCTTGCTGCTCTCGATGACGGCTGCGTTCTGCCGGGGGCCGAAGCAGGGGATCCCGATGGCCTCCAGACGGTCGACCAGGCCTGCGGCGAGCGGATCGTCGGGGGTGACGACCGCATAGCCGATCTCATGCGCCTTGGCAAAGGCGCACACTGCGTCCAGGTCCAGGGGATTTCCGGCAACGCACGTGGCGTCCATGGCGATGCCGCCGTTGCCGGGCAGGCAGTAGAGCTCGGTGATCTCCGGGGATGTCTTCAGGGCCTTGACGACGGCATGCTCGCGTCCGCCGCCGCCGATAACCAGTACCTTCATGCGATGTCCTCCCTCATCAGACGTGATCATATGTGCAAATAGGTCAAAGTTTTGCCTCAGTGGTGGAAGAGCCTCAGACCGCTCATCGCCATCACGATGCCGTAGCGGTTGCAGCAGTCGATGACCAGGTCATCGCGGATGGAGCCGCCGGGCTGGGAAATATAGCTCACGCCGCTGGCATGGGCGCGCTCGATATTGTCCGAGAAGGGGAAGAAGGCGTCCGAGCCGAGGGCGACGCCGGAGAGGGAATCGAGATAGGTGCGCTTTTCCTCCTGCGTGAAGGGTTCGGGGCGCTCGGTAAAGTATTTCTGCCAGTTGCCCTCCGCGGTCACATCCTCCTCGTTGCCGTTAATGTAGCCGTCGATGACATTGTCGCGGTCGGGGCGGCCGAGGGTGGGCAGGAAGGGCAGGGAGAGGACCTTATCGTGCTGCCTAAGGTGCCAGGTGTCGGCCTTGGAGCCGGCCAGGCGGGTGCAGTGCACGCGGCTCTGCTGGCCCGCGCCCACGCCGATGGCCTGTCCCTGGGAGGCAAAGCAGACGGAGTTGGACTGGGTATACTTGAGGGTGATGAGGGCGACGATGAGATCGCGCGCTGCGCTCTCGGGGAGGTCCTTGTTCTCGGTGACGACCTGGCCCAGCTGCTCGCGGCCGATGAGGATATCGTTGCGTCCCTGCTCAAAGGTCACGCCGAAGACCTGCTTGTGCTCGACGGGGGCGGGCACATAGTCCGGATTGATCTTGACGATATTGTAGTTGCCCTTGCGCTTTTGCCGGAGGATTTCCAGGGCCTCGGGGGTGTAGTCGGGGGCGATGACGCCGTCGGAGACCTCGCGCTTGAGGAGCTTTGCGGTGACCAGGTCACAGGTGTCGGAGAGGGCTACCCAGTCGCCGAAGGAGGACATGCGGTCGGTGCCGCGGGCCCGGGCATAGGCGCAGGCGAGCGGGGAGTCGTCCAGGCCTTCGATGTCATCGACAAAGCAGGCCTTCTTGAGACGGTCCGAGAGCGGGAGACCCAGGGCCGCGGAGGTCGGGGAGACGTGCTTGAAGGAGGCCGCGCAGGGAAGGCCCAGGGCCGCCTTCAGTTCGCTCACCAGCTGCCAGGAGTTCAGGGCATCGAGAAAGTTGATGTATCCGGGGCGCCCGGAGAGGATCTCAAAGGGAAGCTCCCGGCCGTCTTCCATAAAGACGCGGGCGGGTTTCTGGTGGGGGTTGCAGCCGTACTTGAGTTCAAAGCTCTGCATGTGATTCGTCCTCCGTTTCTTTACCGGCAAGGCTTGCGCACACAAGCTCCGCCGCCTGGGGAAGGAGCAGCCATTCGGCCTCCTCCATGATGCGCTTTTGCAGCTTCTCGGGTGTGTCGCCGGGCAGCACGGCCACGGCCTTCTGCAGGATAATCTCCCCGCCGTCGGGGATTTCATTGACATAGTGTACGGTGGCCCCGCTCACCTTCACCCCGCGCGCGAGGGCAGCCTCGTGGACCTTCAGGCCGTAGAAGCCGGGACCGCAGAAGGAGGGAATGAGCGAGGGATGGATGTTGATGATCCGCCCGGGCCACTTCGCGGTGAAATCGGCCGAGAGGATGGCAAGAAAGCCCGCGAGGATGATGAGGTCAATGTGGCGCTCACAGAGCGTCTCCTGGAGCGCCGCCTCAAAGGCTTCCTGGGAGCCGAGGTCGCGCTTGACAAGGGTTACGGCCTCAATACCGTTTTCCTCTGCGCGAGCGAGCGCATAGACCTCTTTTTTGTTGGAGACAACGAGCGAAATATGGCCCATGGGAAGCTTGCCGGCCTTCTCTGCATCCAGAAGGGCCTGGAGATTGGTGCCCGAGCCCGAGACGAGCACGGCAATATTCTGTCTGCGCAGTGTTTTCACGCGATCCTGATCCTTTCGTCCTGGCTCTTAGCGATTTCGCCCATGATATAGGCGTCCTCACCGGCCTCTTTCAGCACATCCAGCGCAAGGGAAGCCTCGGAAGCGGGAACCACAATGCTCATGCCCACGCCCATGTTGAAGGTGTTGAACATATCGCGCTCGGGGATGTTCCCGGTGCTGGCGATGAGGTCAAAAATGGGCGGGGTGCGAAGTGCCTTCCTGTCGATGACGGCGCACAGACCCTCGGGAATGGCGCGCGGAATGTTCTCATAGAAGCCGCCGCCAGTGATATGGGAGATGCCGCGCACATGCACCTTTTCAAGGAGGGCAAGCACGGGGCGCACATAGATGCGGGTGGGGGCGAGCAGGACATCCCCGAGGCTTTTTCCGCCCAAGACTTCCACCGGCGCCTTCAGGGAATCGGACGTCATGTCAAAGACGCGCCGCACCAGGGAGAAGCCGTTGGAGTGCACGCCGGAGGAGGGGAGGGCGATCACGGCATCGCCCGGCTGCATGGTCTTGGGGTCGATGACCTTGTCGCGGTCCACAATGCCGGTGCAAAAGCCCGCCAGGTCGTACTCGTCCTCCGGATAGAAGCCGGGCATCTCGGCGGTCTCCCCGCCGGTGAGCGCGCAGCCGGCCTGGACGCAGCCCTCGGCCACGCCCTCGACGATGGAGGCGATCTTCTCCGGCACATTCTTTCCGCAGGCGATGTAGTCCAGGAAGTAGAGGGGCTTGGCGCCGCAGCAGATGACATCGTTGACGCACATGGCGACGCAGTCGATGCCCACGGTGTTGTGGCGGTCCATGAGGAAGGCCAGCTTCAGCTTGGTGCCCACGCCGTCGGTGCCGGCGACGAGGATCGGATGCGGGGTATCGCTCAGGTCCAGTGCGAACAGGCCGCCGAAGCCCCCGATGGCGGTGTCGGCGCCGGGAATGGTCGTGCGGGCGATATGCTTTTTCATCAGCTCCACCGCGCGGTAGCCGGCGGTGATGTCCACGCCGGCCGCGGCGTAGCTCTCGGAATGCGATGTGCTCTTAGGCATGGCGGTTCTCCTTTACTCTTTTCCGTTCCAGCAGTAGGTACACAGCTTGCATTTATCGATGCCTATGGCCTCCTCCAGACCCTCCAGGGACTGGAATTCCAGGGAGGCGAAGTGGAAGCGGTCGCAGATGGCCTGCCGCATCTTTTTTCCGCGCTCGGAGTTGCGGTCGGCGTATTCCTCCAGGTGGTTGAGTCCCTCTTCGCCCTCCAGCTCCATGATCACCTGGCGGGTGATGAGCTCCATGTCGGAGGTGGCGCGGGAGAAGTTTAAGTACTTGCAGCCATACATGATCGGCGGGCAGGCCGAGCGCATGTGCACGCTGCGCGCCCCGTTGTCATAGAGGAACTCGACCGTCTCGCGCAGCTGGGTGCCGCGCACGATGGAATCGTCCACAAACAGGAGGTTCTTGTCCTGAATGAGGGCGTGCACCGGGATCTGCTTCATCTTGGCGATGCGGTTGCGGTCGGTCTGGGTGCTTGGCATGAAGGAGCGCGACCAGGTCGGGGTGTACTTGATGAAAGCTCTTGCAAAGGGCCGCCCCGAGCGGTTGGCGTAGCCGATGGCGTGCGGCGTGCCCGAGTCAGGAACGCCGCCGACATAGTCGATGTCCATGTCGCGCCCTTCCTCCATGTCGTGCTCGGCCATGATCTCGCCGTTTTTGTAGCGCATGGCCTCCACGTTCACGCCCTCATAGCAGGAGGTCGGATAGCCGTAGTATGTCCACAGGAAGGAACAGATGCGCATCTCCTCCCGGGGCGGGGCGAGCTGCGTGACAGCGTCGGGCGTGATCTCCACGATCTCGCCGGGGCCGAGCTCCGTATAGTCGGTATAGCCGAGCTTCTGGTAGGCGAAGTTCTCAAAGGAAACGCAGAATCCCTCCTCGCTCCGCCCGATGAGCACGGGCAGGCGGCCCATCCGGTCGCGCGCGGCGATGAGCCTGCCGTCATCGCACAGGATGAGGATGGAGGCGGTGCCCTCGATGACTTTCTGGGCAAAGCGGATGCCCTCTGTGAAGGAGGACTTCTGGTCAATCATGGCCGCCACAAGCTCGGTGGTGTTCACATGCCCGCGGCGCATCGCCTCAAAGTGGCCTCCGGAGAAGGAGAGATACTGGGAGATGAGCGCCTCGGCGTTATGGATGATCCCGATGGTGGCGATGGCGTAGGTGCCAAGGTTGGAGCGGATGAGCAGGGGCTGGGGATCCGAATCGGATATGCATCCGATGCCGGCCGAGCCCGTCATCTCCTCGAGGGTCTTTTCAAAGCGTGTGCGGAAAGGGGAGTTCTCGATGTTGTGAATCTCCCGCTGCAGCCCGTACTCCACGTCCCACGCGGCCATGCCGGCGCGCCGGGTACCCAGATGGGAATGGTAGTCCGTGCCGAAGAAGACGTCGGGAATGATGTTGCGCACATGTCCCGTGGCGCCGAAAAATCCGCCCATAAAGATCTCTCCCTGTCTGTCAAAGTGATGGGGTGTAGGTGACGGAGTGCATGAAAAGGCATCGGACATGCCATACACGCCGATGCCGGATCATTGCAAGAAGGGTACGGAGAAAACAGAGCGCACAGAGAAAAAGGGAAGGGAAGATACGCTTTCCAGCCTGTCGCTCCATTCGGATGCCTCCTCACGTACATGCTTGTCCCGTTTCCCCGGGACAAAAAGACTATATCACGAACATTTTCCGGTGTAAACAGTGGAAATATCCGATGTTTTTCGCCTTTTTGCGGAAAAGGGGTGCAATCTCTCCCAGATTTCGCAGGCGAATTGCAGAAAAACACGAACATTCAGAAAATGAAATAAAAAATACAACACGCGTGCGGATAAAGTGGGGCGGGGAGGAAAATGCGTGTATAATGAAGGCAGCGTTTTCTCTGCCCGGACAGGGGCAGAACAAGGAGTGAAGGATACCGATGTTTGGACCCGATAGTGATTGGCTCTACACGCGAAAGCTCACTCGCCTGGATGAGGGTGAAGTGGAAAAACGTATGGGGAAGGTCGAGGACTGGCGGGGCGAGATACAGCGCCTGGTTAGGAGCTGCCAGAGGGAGACCCGGAAAATCTTTGGGGAGCAAAACCTGAAGGAGCTGGGGTTTGTCGATGCCGCCCTCAAGCGGCGACAGCAGGCCATGCAGGCCTATTTTGGTGAGATCGCATCGCGCTACGGGGATCTTCTGGAGGATCCGAACGAGGGTTTCAACGAGATCATCCGCGCCTTTCTGCATCTCAACCTGCTCGTTGGGAAAAACTACAATCAACTCAATGCGGCGGGCAGAATCATCTATGCGGCGGCGATAGGGATCCTGGATATTGTCGAAAAGCACAATCTGTGGAACAGGCTGTATCTGGTGTTGCCCGATTATGTCGATGAGGACGTGATGATTTCAGGACCGGTCAACTGGAACTGCACCTATCACGAGGACCTGGTTAATTCGGTCTATCAGGTGCTCATGCAGCGCTATCATCCCGATCCCGAGAACTACACAGACCTTGATGGAGAAACGGCCCTGTACTATCCGGAGATGGCCAAGGGCGATCACCTAAAGAGCTGCGCGGGGAGAACAAGGTTTGAAGCGCTTGTGGCGATTCTCCCAGAGGAGGAGATCGAGCAGGCGATTGCGGCCTTCCGGGAGCTATGGTGGCAGTGGATGGACCGCTATTATGCCGGCCATGTGGTGATGGCGCGGGAAAACATGCAATTGCTAAGAACCTACAGGGAGAAGGCGAAGGCGTATAACGCCTTTATGGATCAGGAAGAGGTGGAGCGGCGGGCCTATTTGGAGCGCAAGCAGAGCGGCCCGGTGCCCGGGATGGGACCGCTCATGCCCAAGCCTCCGGAGGAGCTCATCCGGCCCAATCCGCTCAGGCCCTTCAGTGCTTTCCAGGACCTTCGAGGCGACTTACTTTCAAATCCCCTGATGCGTCTCAAGGACAAGCTGGTGGAGATGGGCGAGACACTCAAGGAGCTGGAAGCGCAGCAGATCGATGTGCAGAGCAGGCTTTCGGTGTACCATGGCCAGATGGTTTCCTTTGGCAGTTTGGACCGCACGGAGTGCGAAGCCACTTTCGGGAAAGAAGTCGCCCAGAAGATGGTGGACCTGAAAATCGCTGACCCGTATGCGATCTGCTTTGCCCTCCTGATCCTTCTGGACAGAAACGATGACATGCCCTGGCTTTTCGGATCCTCCATGGGCATGATCGAGGTCGTCATGGAGAGTCTGCCCTGGGCGTTTTACGAGTACGATGAACTGTACGATCCGATCGCAGTGAAGGCGCGCGGCGAGGAGGATTTCGAGGAAGAGGAAGAGGACGAAGAAGAGGAAGACAAGGATACAGAGGCGATGCGCGCAGGCGAGGAGGACGAGGAGAGCGAGGCCTCCCCCTCTCAAACCAGTGCCGAGGAAAAGCCTGAGCGACCACCTCTTCTTGGGAATCCCTATGAGCGAAAGTATCAGCCCAGTCACGGTGAGTTCCTTTCCAGCAGGCGGAGCCTGGCACAGGTCATCTACGAGGAGACCGGATTTGTGATTCCCCGTGACCTGTCTGTCTATGATGAGCGGATGGCCAATCTGGTGCACGAGTACGGGGTGGACGAGCAGACTGCACTGTCCCTCCTTTTGCTGTTCACCTCCCTCAACAGCTATCTGAGGCGGAGAAGGGCGCTGAACCTGGATGAATTCATGATGTCGTATATCCGGGAGCAGATGGAAGGGCAGGACGGGGCACAGGTACACACCGACGAGGCCAAGCCCCCGGTGGAGGAGAAGAACCCGGAGATAGAGAAGCTCAGGGAAGAGATCCGGCGTCTTCGCGATGAGCTCCATGAGTCCGAGAGCAATGCCAGAAGAACGGCGAAAAAGCTCGAGGAGGAGCAGAAGGCGCACGAGATGGACCGCGGCGAGCTTGCGGGCCTTCGCGAATATGTCTATGAGCACGAGAATGCCACAGGGGAAGTGGAGGCGAAGGCGGACGATGAGACGCTGTTCCCCTACGAGGTGCGCCAGGATACGGTGGTCTTTGGCGGCCATGAGACATGGAGCAAGCAGATCAAGCCGAGACTGCGCGGCAACATTCGCTTTATCGACCGCGATTTGAATTTCAATCCCGACATTATCCGCAATGCCCAGCATGTCTGGATTCAGGCCAATTCCCTCTCGCACAGCCAGTTCTACAAGATCATTGAGGCGGTCCGCTTAAACCATATCCCGGTGCACTATTTCAGCAACGCCTCCTCCCTTTTGGGGGCCAAGCAGGTGCGCGAGAAGGATCTGGAGGAAGACTGAGAGACAGTTATAGGAAAAACAGATAACAGAAGATAGAAAAAACCAATAACCTTTTGGCTCACGTGCACGGTTGACACCTGGCGGGAGGCGTGACTACAATATCCCTGTCCCCAGAAGCGGGACAAACGAATGCAAAGGAGAAACACCAATGACCAGGATGCACCTTGTCGCCCTGTGTGCGCTCTGTTGTTGCCGAAAACGACGGAGCTGATTTGGTGTGTCATTTTGTCAAGTTGACTCCGTCCATTTCCGGTTTGTGCCGGGAAGAGGCGGAGTTTTCTTTTGTGTTTGAAGACGAGGAGGAGCATACAGATGGCGCAAACCCATATGGAGACGCTGCTGATCCACGGGGGCGTGGACGGCGATGCAACGACAGGGTCGGTGAATGTACCGATCTACCAGACATCCACCTATGCCCAGGATGCCCTTGGGCAGCACCGGGGCTGGGAGTACTCGCGCACCGGCAATCCCACGCGCTTTGCCCTGGAGAAACTGATTGCGGACCTGGAGGGCGGCACGCACGGCTACGCCTTCGGGTCGGGCATGGCGGCGATCACGGCGGTGCTGAGCCTGTTTCGGTCCGGTGACCGGATATTGATGTCCGAGAATGTCTACGGCGGTTCCTTCCGCGTGCTGGACAAGGTTTTCCGCAACTTCGGCATCACCTGGTCGATTGTGGACACGACCGATACAGAGAAGGTGAAGGCGGCCCTCAAGGAGGATGTCCGGGCCATCCTTATCGAATCGCCGGCCAATCCGCTGCTCACGGTGACGGATATCGCGGCGGTATCGGACATTGCGCGGGAAAAGGGCGTAATAACGATTGTCGACAACACCTTCATGACGCCGTATCTGCAGCGACCGCTCGCCCTGGGCGCAGACATTGTGGTGCACTCCGCGACCAAGTATCTGGGCGGGCACAGCGATCTGGTGGCGGGACTGGTGGTCGTGAAGGACGAGGCACTGGCTGAGCGCCTGGCTTTTATCCAGAACGCGACGGGCGGCGTGCTCGGGCCCTTTGACAGCTTCCTTCTCATCCGGGGCATCAAGACGCTGGGCGTGCGGATGGACAGGCATGCGGAGAACACGCAGAAGATTGCCCATGCGCTTCGGGAAACAGAGGGCGTCAAGCAGATCTGGTATCCGGGCTTTGCGGATGCGCAGGGACACGAGGTGCACATGCGCCAGGCGGGAAGCGGCGGCGCCATGATCTCCCTGGAGCTTGAGGATGACTATGATGTGCGCACCTTCTTTACCGCCATCCGGGTCTTCACCCTGGCGGAGAGTCTGGGCGGTGTGGAGAGTCTTGCGTGCCATCCGGCCACGATGACCCACGCCTCCATCCCGGAGGATATCCGGCAGCGCGTGGGCATTACCGACGGTCTGATCCGGCTGTCGGTGGGACTGGAAAACGCCGAGGATCTGATAGCGGATCTCAAGCAGGCAATTGCGAAAAGCAGGAGGTAAGGGAATATGGCACTGTATCAGTCTATGCAGGAACTCGTGGGCAACACACCGCTCGTCAGGCTTTCTCAGGTGGACGTGCCGGAGGATGTCCGGCTGTATGCGAAGCTTGAGTACTTTAACCCCGGCGGAAGCGTCAAGGACCGCATCGGGCAGTACATGATCCGGGATGCCGAGGCGCAGGGACTCCTCAAGCCGGGCGGTACGATTGTGGAGGGAACGGCGGGCAACACCGGTCTTGGCATTGCCTTCGCGGCGCTCGGACGTGGCTATCGGGTGATCTTTGTCGTTCCCGACAAGTTCTCCGAGGAAAAGCAGACCCTTATGCGCGCCCTGGGCGCGGAGATTGTCAATACCCCGCGCGAGGACGGTATGCTGGGCGCGGCGGCCAAGGCGGAGGCCCTCCGGGAATCCATCCCCGGGGCCGTGGCCCTCAGGCAGTTCGAAAACCCGTACAATCCCCTGGCACACTATGAGACCACAGGTCCCGAGATCTGGCGGGACCTGGAGGGGGACATCGACTATGTGGTGGCCGGTGCGGGAAGCGGCGGCACCTTCTCGGGGGTGCTGAAGTACCTCAAGGAGAAGAACCCGAAGATCGTCGGCGTGCTCGCGGATCCGGTGGGCTCTACCATGGGCGGCGGCGAGCACGGGGATTACAACATCGAGGGTATTGGCAACGATTTTATAGCCAACACTATGGATATGTCGCTGGTGGACAAGGTCATCAAGATCAACGACGACGAGGCCTTCTCAGGGGCGCGTGAGCTCGCGGCCAAGGAGGGCATTCTAGGTGGATCATCCTCTGGTGCAGCCTATGCGGCAGCCAAGAAGCTCATCGCCTCCGGCGCCAAGGGCAGCATTGTGTTTGTGACCCCCGACCGCGGGGACCGCTATTTCAGCAAGCATCTCTACGCATGAGCTATTGATTCCTGCGATAACCGACTATCAAAAAAGGGAAGAAGTCTATGCCTTGACTTTCCCCTATGGCCTGCTACAATGCAGCCGTACCGAAGGAAAGCAAAGAAGGGAGGGGCTAAAGTGAAGTACAGGACAGAAAAGTGTATGTGTTGTATGTGCAGGTGCCCCTCTTCAGCGGCGCTTTCTATCGGTGTGCGCAGCCACAGGCTGTGAAATCATCGCCCGATAAACGGAAGCACCGAATGTGTGCTTCCGTTTTCTGGTATCCCCAAAAGACTGTCTCCCGAAAAGGGACAAGAAAGAAAGGAAGAAAAACCATGAAACGCAACATCCTCCGCATCGCAGCTCTCTCCCTGGTCCTGGTTCTCGTCTCTGCCTTTGCGCTGGCAGACGGCGATCTGCTCTCCACCATCAAGGAGCGCGGATATATTGTCATCGCCACCGAAGGCGATTGGCAGCCCTGGACCTATCATGATGCCGACAACAAGCTGGTCGGCTTGGACGTCGAAATCGGACAGGCCATCGCCGCCTACATCGGCGTCGAAGCCCGTTTTGAAGAGACCAACTGGGACTCCATCCTCGCAGGTGTCGATTCCGGCCGCTTTGACATCGCCTGCAACGGTGTAGGCTACACCGAAGCCCGCGCGGAAAAGTACAACTTCTCTACCCCCTACGTGTACACCCACAAGGTGCTTGTCGTTCGTGAGGACAACGAGGAGATCAAGTCCTTTGAGGATCTGAAGGGCAAGACCACCGCCAACACTGCCTCCAGCACCTATGCTGCACTCGCCGAAGAGTATGGTGCCACTGTCACCGGCGTGGATGCTCTCGCTGATACCCTGCAGCTGGTTCTCCAGGGCCGCGTGGATGCCACAATCAACAGCCAGGTAACCATCAACGATTACCTGCTGGCTCAGCCCGATGCGGGTATCAAGGTTGTCGCCGAGACCGAGGGTGACCCGGTTGCATATCCTGTGCGCAAGAGCGAAGAGACCGATACGCTGCTGGCCGCAGTCAACGAGGCCCTTGAAGCGCTGCGTGCTGATGGCACCCTGAGCGCCATCTCTGAGAAGTACTTCAACGGTCTGGATCTGACCAAGGCTCCTGAAGCCGAATAAAGGACAATAAACCGCAAGTAAGCCGCGCATTTGCGCGGCTTACTTGCGGTTTCAGGGATGCTGTGTGTTCGATGCACTTGTCCAGTTTGGGGATGCTGCAATTTTCATCGGGCTTGATTACAAGCTTGGCGCATACCGATCTTGCTCTGCTGCCGGAATGCTCATAGCATCCATAATCTCTTCGCTGTGGAGTGGGAAAATCTTCGGTCAAATCTGCGCAGTAACGGCACCGGTCTGCGGTTTTAACTGCATAACGAGAGTCCTGTAGCTGGAACGTTGATCTGCGGGGACCATCAAGGAATCCATTGCTTTTTCAATAGATACCCCAAAGGTGTCCATTACGTTGCGAATATCACGGGATTTTGTTTCCTGCTCCTTGGCAGTAACTGCGGTGTTTACTTTTTCATCCACTCTATCCTTTACCATTTCCATTAATACATCTTCCATCGTGACATCTCCTTTCCCAATGTCAGTATACTGGGGATTCTTTTGAATCACCAGATTGAGAAGCACTCTGTAGTGTTCTCTCATCATGTCATCATGCTCAACGCTGATGTCGCCGATCAGGTGCCTTACATCTGCCTCTTCTGCTTTATCTGTAAGAGCACGATAGGCCGCGTACTCATCTCCCTTTAACTCACTGGTAATAATGATCTGGAAGGGAAGATCGGTAAAACCTACAACATGATAGATTCCTGCAGTGGCATCTGGTATGAGACTTCCATCATTTTCCATTTTCTTAAACAGCTTTTCATTCTTCTCAGCCCGGAAAATGGAAATAGTTACCTGCTCTGAGGGACGATCCCCTTCATGTTCCGCCATGCCAATGTATAGATTGGCATATCCGCAAACCTTTCGGAGGACTCTTTCGTTGAGAGAATCGTGAGGATTCTTGTACTCCAGGATATTGATTCCCTTGAAGATTGAGAAGATTTCTTTCCCGAAGTCAACTTTCTCATCTTCTACCAGAATGACGAAATCAGTACGGGGAGGAACTTCTCCGATTTCTTCTTCAGTGCGAATATGCACCAAATTCTCGAACCTATGAGTTTCGATCCGAAGCAAGGCTTCGAATCCTGCATGCCAGTCGCTCCGAGGGGTTGCTCTAAGCTCCCTTAACTCTGATAACAGTTCAGACACTCGCTGCTGCTTTTCCTGCTCCGTCATCCGTGCATCATTACTTCTTCCCTTTCGAGCGTTTTCGACTTGCTCTTCATGAGTATAGTATATCATATAGTTTATGACTTTTCCACACTAAAACATTTTCTCATTTAGGTGTAGTATTTTTCGCAATTCAGCAGTTTTTCATGTCATTCACGCCCTATATGTGTTGTTCGTGCAAAACAAATTCTTCTGATGCGGATTTGGTTATAATCATATTGAAACTTGAAGGAGAGAGGCTGGAAAATTTGATTCGTTGCAGAAATCTCAATGGATGATTGATCGGTGGAATTTACGTGTGTCGCGACAGACTGAATAGGGAACGAAGATAAGATGAAACGAGTTTGTGCTTTATTACTAACAGCGGACGCAGGACAGCTCGCTCCTTAAAGTTTGAGAATGAATTTTTCGAAATTTCCCGCACTGCGGGTCATCGATTTCATTCCCACTCAATCGTATCGGCCACAACCATCGTCTCCCTCTGCAGGCAAAAAATCGATGAGACACAACTCGCTTGCTCAGCAAAGTGTAAACCAAAACAATGGAAATGTCAATAGAAAACTGATAAATATATTGAAATACAACATTTGTTGTAGCGGAATATAATTTGCATATTACATATGCGGTACGGAAATCCGTGTCGTGGCTTTCATTCGTCAAGAGCATAGGACAGAACCCAGGAGATGGCATCAAGAATTGTACATTTGATGCGCATAGGTACTTGCTTTTAGGACCGTACATCCGCGAAGAAAGTACGTATCCCCTTGCCCGTCATAACAGAGACACGCATCACCGTAAAGTCGCTTGCAGATAACCGTCAACGATAAGAACCCAACGTGAATGTTCTGTATTCCAGCGCGTGGCAAGTCTTGCATTCGCATCAGAAAGGGCTGTTCTTTTGTATTCAAGCGGAGAGGAAGGACTGGTGGTTCTTTACATGATTTGAGCGCTTTCTTCCGGATGGAGATGCCTGCGGCTCAGCCAGTTGTATCGAGAGTCGCAGTTGCCGTCATTTTCAGAAAAGCTCGTCCAGCAAAAGGTAATACCGAAGCTTTTCCTTGTCCTTTGTCACGCCCACGGCGCGGAAAAGATCATCCGGGTCAACAGCATAGTGTTTTCCGTAATAGCCGTTGCTATTGTGCTTTAAGCTGCGCCATCCTAATGCCAGGTCCATCCATCTGTCTCCGATGCCCGCCTGTCCTACGTCAATGAAACCTGCAAAGTGTTCTCCGTCTGTAAAGAGGTTGGGCAGGCAGAAATCGCCATGGGTGAATATACGATCCACGGGAGGCTGATGGGTTTTCAGCCATTCCACCAACGCTTGAGGACTTTGGAAACCGTTGGGACCGAACGTCTCCGGTTCCACATTGGAGGGATCAAAGCGGCCTGAAACATAGGCTTGCACTGCACGAGCGGGGCAAGGCGTCCGATCATACGGACAGTCAGCAAGGGATACAGCCCATAAGCGGTGCAATGCCTCTGCCATACAGTCCAGAAGCAGGACAGGTTTTTCCATGACACTTGGATCACACAGCATGTTTCCCTTCACGCGGGTCATTAGCAGCCAGCTTTTTCCATCTTGTATCGAATGGGCAATGACTTCCGGTACTGGAAGCCGGTTGTGGAGCCAGCGAAGGATGTCTACCTCCTCGATATCCATGTTTTCTTCTGGGCTGATTTTCAGTACATAGTCTTCAAATCGCAGGACGCTGGAACCGGACATGCCGATGTTTTCATACTGGTAGGATGCGCCTCCTACGATGGCGCGAATGGCTGGAGGAAAGTTCATATGTGCACCTCCTGTATGGGGAAATGTGTGTTCCTCTCTCTGCGTGTATGGATTCTCCGGCGCTCTTTCAGGTGTGGCCGGATGCCCGGAAACCGCAGATGAGCGAATGGATCGATCGTCCTTACATTATCCCACAACATCAGCTTCTGTGCACACAAAGGTTCGGAGGATACGTTACGGGCGCTGTATGTTTCTTTTCGTCCTACAGTATGCTACGGCGTGTGCAAACGGGCAGTGTAAAATGCCGTAAAACACCTTGCAAGTTCGTTGACAAATGTCAAGTTCTGCCCTATATTCTTTCGCATGGCCTGCACGACAGGTCCCTTTCCGATGGAGGTTTTCAACGAATGAACGAACGTGTCGTCCGGATACTGAGTGAAGCCTTTCCCCAACTGATTGAGAAATTCGTGACCGTGACTATCCCGCTCACGGCCATGTCCTTTGCCCTGGCGCTCGTCATTGCCGTGATTGTGGCGATGATTCAGTATGCGCATGTCAAGGTACTCACTCCGATCTGCCGCATCTATATTTGGATTATCCGCTGTACACCGCTTCTGGTCCAGCTCTATCTCGTCTTCTACGGCCTGCCGAGTCTGGGCATTCTGCTGGATGCCTATCCCACGGCGGTATTGGTGTTCGGGATCAATGAGGGAGCCTACATGGCCGAGTCCATGCGCGGTGCACTGGAGGCTGTTCCGGCGGGACAGTTGGAGGCGGGCTACTGTGTGAGCATGAGCTACCTGAGCACCATGTGGCACGTGATTTTGCCGCAGGCCTTCCGCACCGCCTTCCCGGCGCTGTCCAACTCGCTGATCTCCATGGTCAAGGGAACCTCCCTTGCCTCCGTCATCACGGTGACAGAAATGTTCCGTCAGGCGATCGTCATCAACGGCCGCTACTATGAGTCTCTTGCACTCTACTCCGAGGTGGCCGTGGTTTATCTCGCCTTCTGTTCCATCCTTACCCTGATCCAGCGGTGGGGAGAGAAGAAGCTCGGTGCATATGGAGGGACACGCTGATGCTAGAGGTAAAGGGCGTATGCAAGACCTTTGACAAAACCACAGAGGTGCTCAAAGGGATTGATCTGAAGATCAATAAGGGCGATGTCACCGCGATTCTGGGACCTTCCGGATCGGGAAAAACCACGCTGCTTCGGTGTATCAACTTCCTGGAGCATGCGGACGCCGGCACCATGATTTTTGATGGGCAGACCTACGACATGCACAGTATTTCCCGGGGAGATATTGCAAAGATCCGGAGGAAAACCGCCTTTGTTTTCCAGAACTATAACCTGTTTCTGAATAAGACGGTTTTGCAGAACGTCACCCTGGGGCTGATCAGTGGACGGAAAATGCCCAAGGGTGAGGCCGAGGATGCCGCTGTCCGGGCACTCACCCGCGTGGGCATGGCGGATAAGCTGAGCAGCTATCCTCAGCAGCTTTCGGGCGGTCAGCAGCAGCGTGTCGCGATTGCCCGCGGTTTGGCCGCAAATCCCGAGATCATCTACTTTGACGAACCTACCAGCGCACTGGACCCCGAGCTCATCGGCGAGGTGCTCAATGTCATGCGCCGTCTGGCGGATGAAGGCATGACGATGCTGGTGGTCACCCATGAAATGGAGTTTGCCCGCAATGTGTCCAGCCAGGTGCTCTTTATGGACCGTGGCAGCGTCATTGAGGCGGCGCCATCCCGTGAATTCTTCTCCAATCCCAAAGAGGAGCGCACACGCAGCTTTATCCGTTCCATCCTGACGAAGGGAGGCACCGAACATGCCGAGAATTGAAAAGATTGATCCACAGCAGGCCAGCCCTGCGGTAAAGAAAGCGATTGAGGACCATCTCGCGGACGGCTACCGCCTGACCAACGAGAAACTGACCCTTCTGCACAATGTCACCGCCTTTGATGCCCTGGAGGCCACCTCCTACAGGCTGGACCGGGAGTTGCAGCGCCTGGTGGGGCAGCAGGCAGCGGATTTCTTCGAGTATGCGATCTCCCTGGAGAATGACTGCGTGGTCTGCTCGACCTACTTTGCCAATCTCCTGAAGAAGCGCGGGATTTCCTTTGAGGAGTTTGCCTTCTCCGACAAGGAACAGCTGCTCATCGACTATGGCAGAGCCATGGCCAGGAATCCCAAGCACATCGATGATGAACTCTTCGACCGCATGAAGGCCATGTTTACCGATGAGGAGATCATCGTGATCACCACGATGGGCCTGTTCATGCTGGCCAACAACTATTTCAATGACATCATGGATGTCGATCCTGCGCCGTATGTCTCCCCTGCGGCAGAGCAGGCGTGAAGAAGGAATGTGGCGCTGCCCTAAGGGCAGCGCTTTTCTTATGCTTCCAGCCGATGGCATGACCATGGGATATGTGTGCCTTGAGATGGGCTTGGGAAATGAGCTATCAGACAGATTGATAACTCGTGATTCATCATCTGTATTGGACACAATATCGGAAATCGGTTATCCTTCCCACTGTCAAAAGGAACCCCTACCCTAAGGAGGACAGACCATGAGAATCCGTCGATGTAAAACGGCCCGTGTGCTGAATCTGAATCGAATGTGAGGTATTCTCTGAAGCTCCAATCGCAGCAGATGACGAATTCCTGTACAAGCTATAAAATGAATTGATAACAAAAAGGAGATATCACCATGTCAGATATTCACGCTTCCGCAAATTGGGCATTTGAAACTCGTCAGCTTCACATTGGTCAGGAAAAGGCCGATCCGGTAACCGACGCACGCGCGGTCCCGATCTATGCCACCACCTCCTATGTTTTCCATAACAGCGAGCATGCAGCCGACCGCTTTGGTCTTAGGGATGCCGGCAACATCTATGGCCGTCTGACCAACCCGACCCAGGGCGTCTTCGAAGAGCGCATTGCTTCCCTGGAAGGCGGCTCTGCCGCACTGGCCGTCGCCTCCGGCGCCGCTGCCATCTCCTACACCTTCCAGGCCCTGGCCAAGGCCGGTGAGCACATCGTTGCTAGCAAGACCATTTATGGCGGCACCTACAACCTGCTCGCCCATACCCTGCCGCTGACCAACAACATCACCACGACCTTCGTGGATCCCGATGTGGAGGGCAGCTTTGAGGCAGCCATTCAGGAGAACACCAAGGCGATCTTTATTGAGACCCTGGGCAATCCGAACTCCAATATCATCGACATCGAAGCGGTCGCCAAGGTTGCTCATGCGCATGGCCTCCCGCTCGTGGTGGACTCCACCTTCGCCACCCCGTATCTGCTCCGTCCCATTGAGTATGGCGCAGACATCGTTGTGCACTCTGCCACCAAGTTCATCGGCGGCCACGGAACGGCCATCGGCGGCGTGATCGTTGAGGGCGGCAAGTTTGACTGGAAGGCCTCCGGCAAGTATCCGTGGATCGCGGAGCCCAATCCCAGCTATCACGGCATCTCCTTCTATGATGCTGTGGGACCGGCTGCCTTTGCCACCTACATCCGCGCTATCCTCCTTCGCGATACCGGCGCAACCCTGTCTCCCTTCCATGCCTTCATCTTCCTGCAGGGTCTGGAAACCCTCTCGCTGCGTGTGGAACGCCATGTGGAGAACGCCCTGAAGATCGTCGATTTCCTGTCCAAGCATCCTCAGGTGGAAGCAGTCCACCATCCCTCTCTTCCCACCGAGAGCAGCCATGCCCTCTATGAGAAGTATTTCCCCAACGGCGGCGGCTCCATCTTCACCTTTGAGGTCAAGGGCGATGCCGAAACGGCCAAGAAGTTCATTGACAATCTCGCGATCTTCTCCCTGCTGGCCAATGTGGCAGACGTGAAGTCCCTGGTCATTCACCCGGCTTCCACCACCCATTCCCAGCTCACCGAAGAAGAGCTCCTCGATCAGGGCATCAAGCCCAATACCATCCGCCTCTCGATCGGTATCGAGAAGGTCGACGACCTCATCGCTGCCCTGTCTGCAGCCTTCGATGCCGTAAAGTAAGCAACGCTCCATCAATCATTTTCAGTCTGGATGCACCGGCGTGTTCACCTCCATCCGCGCCGCGAGTGATATCAGGGGACATGGGACGCACCAATGGTGCGTCCTTTTTTCATGCCTGCAGATTTCACGCAATCTTCACGGAGCGTTTAAGTCCGTTTTATCTTCGGGCGGTAGGATAGCTGTGCCGCAAGGAAGCGGCAATAGACGGTCCCGAAAAGGAGGAACCCAAAGTGAAGAAACACAGCACATGGAAAAAGGTGCTTCTGGATATTCTGCTCACAGGTGTAGCCCTGGTGGTGTTTGCACTGTTCCACCATGTCCTGCCAAGGCGGCAGGAGAGTGTGGGGATTGTGATTCCCAACCCCTACAGCGAAGCGGCCGTGGAGGAAACGGCGGGGAACATGTCCTTTGCCTACCTCGCAGCTGCGGGGGACGGTGTATCGATCACTGACACCGGTCTTTCCCGTCTCTCCGCCGCCTCCTGGGGCCGCGGCGGGAGGGGAAATGTCCCCACGGGAAAGGGCGGGAGCGCACTGACCGGCGAGGAGACAGAGGAGGCGGCAGAGGCGGATGATACGCCGATGCGCGATAAGTTCAGCGACAGGTACACGGATACTGTGGAGACAACGGAAACGAGCTATGTGAGCCCCAACATCTCCATCACGGTGTCGGAGGAAAGCTTGGATGAGGGACGGATCACCTATTACCTTGCGGATATCTATCTGCGGGATATCACGTCCTTCCAGACCGTGCTTGCCGGAAATACCTATGGCAGGGGCTACCGGGCGGAGATCACCGATATGGCGGGCCTTGCCTCGGCACTTGTTGCGGTCAACGGAGACTACTACGGCAATACTGATGAGGGTGTGGTGATCCGAAACGGCGTGATCTATCGGGCGAACCCTACCGACTGCGATGTGTGCGTGCTCTACTATGACGGCACGATGCGGGTCATACCCGGCAGCAGCTTCAGCGTGGAGGACGCCATTGCGGACGGGGCCTGGCAGGCGTGGACCTTTGGTCCGGCGCTTCTGGACAGTGAGGGCAATGCGGTTTCCAACTTTGCCAGTACCGGACGGATCATCTCGGCCAATCCCCGGACGGCCATAGGCTACTATGAGAAGGGGCATTACTGCCTGGTGGTGGTTGACGGGCGCGGAGATTCGGCGGGCATCACCCTGCCGGAGCTTTCCGAGCTGTTCGCCTCGCTCGGCTGCAAGGCGGCATATAATCTGGACGGCGGGAATTCGTCGATCATGGTGTGGAATGACGAGGTGATCAACGACCCCTCGGGCGGCGGACGTCAGTCAAGCGACGCCGTACTGATTGCGGAGGTGGAATGAGATGACAAGGACGACAAAGGCGGTGCGCGAGGTGCTCGTGCACCTGACAGTGATCCTTTCCCTGATGTTTCTGGTCTTTGTGGTTCTGGACCAGTTTAATCCCATGATGAACTTTGTAAACAACGGGATCTCCACGGTCCTTTTGGTGCTGCTGTGCCTTTGTGCACTTGCGCAGAGCATCCTTCACTATGTGGACAGTGACAGGAAAGGGGGCGCTGAGACATGAAAAAGAGGTTCCTGCGCATGGTTGCCTGTGTGCTCTGTCTGTGTCTTCTCTTGAGCCTTTCTGCAGTCACGGCTGTGGGAGAGGAACTTCCGGACATTTCGGCACTGTATAAGAACAAGGATATCGATGCTTCCTGGGATAAGGATGCCACGGTCATCACTTTGCAGGGCGAGAGCGCATCGGCGAGTGAAGACACTTTTGTGACCGTCTCAGGAAACACGGTCACCATCACAGGGAAGGGCGACTATGTCCTCACCGGACCGCTTCAGGGCCAGGTGGTCATTGCAGCCGGCGAGGAGGACAAGGTCCACCTAATCCTTCAGGGGGCGGAGATCGTGAGTCCCGAGGGCCCCGCGATCTATGAGAAGAGCTGTGACAAGCTCATTGTGACCTTGGCTGAGGGCACGGAGAATGTGCTGGCGGACACCCTGGACATCCAAGAAGGGGAGGACAGGATCGCCAGTGCCCTCTATGCCGAGGATGACCTGTCCATCAACGGAAGCGGGACGCTCGAAGTCTTTGGGAACAGCGGAAACGGGATCCAGTCCAAGGCGGACCTGATCATCGCCGGCGGGGAGATCACGCTTCAGGCGGCCAATGACGGAATCAAGGGGCGCAATTCCGTTTTGGTCCTGGGAGGAACACTGAACATTACCGCGGAAAACGACGGCCTGGTCTCTTCGCGCAAGGAGAAGGAGGACAAGGGCTGGATCTTCATTGCCGGCGGCGAGATCACGATTCACACGGGAAGCGGCGCAGGCGAGATCAAGAATATCGAAGCGCAGGGCCCCTGGGGACGAGGCCGGGGAGGCGGCTGGGACTGGGATGACAGCGGCGAGAACGACACCCCCTCAAGAAAAGGGATCAAGGCGGAAAACGGGATCACCGTGACTGACGGAACACTGGTGCTGGATACCGAAGACGATGCCCTGCACAGCAATAGCTCCCTCACAATCTATGGCGGTACGCTCTCAATTCGAACGGGCGATGACGCGCTGCATGCGGACGAAGTGACGCGCATTGTGGGCGGAGAGATCGACATCGCGCAGTGCTATGAGGGCATAGAGGGCGAAAAGGTGGAGATTGCGGGCGGAAAGATATCCGTTGTGGCAAGCGATGACGGGGTCAACGCCGCAGGCGGCGCCCAGGCGGAAACGTTCGGCGGTTGGGGCCGGGGCGGCTTTGACGAGGCCGATCACACGAACAATCTCCTGCTGATTTCAGGCGGGCTCCTGGAGGTGACCGCCGGAGGCGATGCCCTGGACAGCAACGGCAGCATTCAGATGACCGGAGGCGTAGTGGGCGTGTTCGCCACAAGCAGCATGGGCGAGGGTCCGATCGACTATAACGGCAGCGGCACGCAGAGCGGCGGGACGCTCATTGTGGCCACCACCGGCGGAAGCTACGGAAGCAGCGGTGCCATGCAGGGTCTGGCAACACTGGCGGTATCCTCTATCTCAGGGGCCTCCGGGGAGGAAATCCAAGTCCTGGATGGAAGCGGAACCGTGCTCGGGCGCTTTACCCCAAAGAGCGGCTTTGATAGCGTGCTGGTATCCTCAGACAGCCTTCCCGAGGGAACAGGTGTCACGGTCACAGTCGGCGGCGAGAGCGTCTATGCGGGGCAGATGCAGGACAATGCTGCAAGCTACGGTGACGGCTTCGGCCAGGGCGGCTGGGGCAGACAGAACCGCAGAAGAGGTTGGTAAACGATTGTACTCAAGTGGGAATTCTGGTATCTTTTCGTGGGGTGAAGAGGATGCGACTGTTATTTGCCGAGGATGACCCGGACCTCAGGCGCGCGGTCAGGGCGCTGTTGGAGCATGCGCTCTACACCGTGGATGAGGCGGACAACGGCCTGGACGCACTGGACATGGCCAGGGAAAACACCTACGATGGGCTGATACTGGACTGGATGATGCCGGGCCTAAGCGGCGTGGAGGTGCTCAGAAAGCTTCGGGAGGCGGGAAAAGCCACACCCTGCCTGATGCTCACCGCGCGCGACAGTGTGGAGGACCGGGTGACCGGACTGGACGCGGGCGCGGACGACTATCTCCCCAAGCCCTTCTCCACCGCGGAGCTGCTTGCGCGTATCCGTGCCCTGGTGCGCAGGCGCGAAAGCTACACCCCGGACATCCTGTGCTTTGAGGATCTCTCGCTGGACCGCTCCAGATTGACACTGAAGTGCGGGGAGAAGGAAGTACACCTGACCAACAAGGCCTTCCAGCTCATGGAGCTGTTCATGGTGCATCCGCATCAGGTGATGGCGGTCAACACCATCATGGACAGGGTGTGGGGCTTTGACAGCGATGCGGAGATCAATGTGGTATGGGTGAACATCTCCATGCTGCGAAAGCGTCTTGCGGAGCTGGGATGCCATGCGGAGATTCGGGCGAGCCGGGGAGCCGGCTATGCGTTGGAGAAGAAGGACACGCCATGATCGAGAAACTGCGAAAGCGCTTTATTTGCCTCAGTCTCATTGCCCTGTCCCTGGCCATGATCCTGGTGACGGGGGCCATCAATGTCATCAACTGGGTGAATGTGCGTGCCGAGCTGCGTGAGACACTGGCCTTCTACACCGAGAACGAGGGAAAGATCAGCCGGGACAAGGCAGACGCCTGGGCCGGACGCTCCAGGCACAGAAAGAACCTGCTTACCACAAGCACCTACTACATGGCGCAGGTGGACGGGGATGGAAATGTGCAGCCCTTTTCGGGCGCAGGCCCAGGGAACGATGCGGCGCAGTTCCCGGAGGAGGTCCAGGAGGCCTTCGCCGAGATTGCGGAAGGCACGCGCACGCAGGGCTTTGCGGGCGACTATATGTTCAGTGTGCAGAGTATGCGTGGGAGCGGAAGGGAGATCGTGCTGCTGGATGCCGAGAGCAGCCTGAGCCGCGTGCGGTATCTGGGGATCTTTTCGGCGCTCGCCTGCGCATGCGGCATTCTCCTTGCGATGCTTGTCGTTGCCTTCTTCAGCCGAAGGGCGATCCGCCCCTTTGTCGAGAACGAGATGCGGCAGAAGAAGTTCATTACGGATGCTTCGCATGAGCTGAAGACACCCCTTACGGTGATCTCGGCGAACATGGATGTGCTCTCCCTGGAGGTGGAGGGAAACACCTGGGTGGAGAGCACGCAAAAACAGGTGGCGCGCATGCGCCGCCTGGTGGATCAGATGGTCTATCTCTCCCGCCTTGAGGAAGGCGGGAATGCACCGGAAATGGCCGAAATGGATCTGACACCCCTGGTGCGGGAGGTGGCGGAGCCCTTTGCCGCCATGGCCGAGTTTGAGGGAAAAACGCTGGTGGCAGAGGTGCCGGATACAATGATGGCCACTGTGAATGCAGAGATGTTGGAACGCTTGGTCACCATTTTGTGCGATAACGCGGTCAAGTATGCGGGCGGCGACGGAAGGATCGTGCTGCGCCTTGGCCGCGAGGGAAAGCATGTCGTGCTGGAGACGGAGAACATGCCTTCCGAGGCGCTGGATGCAGAGCGGGTCAGTCATCTCTTTGACCGCTTCTACCGCGCAGATGATGCCAGGGACGCGAAAAAGCGAGGGTTCGGTATCGGGCTCTCAATCGCCTCGGCGATCCTGCAAAACCACCACGGTGAGACGCGCGCGGAGCTTTTGCAGGACGGACGGCTGCGCATCAGCTGTCTTTTCAGGCAAACCTAAACAAACGGACAGGGGGAAGTTTTCATGGTACGAAAGATCATAGTCATTCTGCTCACGCTTGCGCTCACTCTTGGCGGCGTAGCAGGCGCGGAGAGCGCGTTTAATCTGGACGCACTCTACAAAAACCGGGACGTGGACGACAACTACAGTGCGCAGAGCGCAGTTGCGATCACGCTCACGGGGGACACGGCGACCTCGGAGAGCTCCAGCCGGGTGCACATTGAGGGCAACACGGTGACAATCACCGGGAAGGGAGACTATCTGCTCACAGGTGAACTGCAGGGGCAGGTTGTAATTGACGCCGATGAGGAGGACAAGGTCCGTCTGATCCTGGACGGAGTGCAGATCACAAGCCCGGAGGGACCGGCCATCTATGCGGCTATGGCCGACAAGCTGATCCTCACCCTGGCTCCGGAATCGGAGAACAGCCTTGCAGATACCAAGGCCCTTGTGCTCAAGGAGGATACGATCGCAGCCGCGCTGTATGCGGAGGATGACCTGACCATCAACGGAACAGGAAAGCTACGTGTTGAGGGCCGGGTGAAGAATGGGATACAGTCCAAATCCGACCTCATTCTGGCAGACGGCGATCTCACGATCGAGGCGGTCAATGATGGGGTGAAGGGGCGCAATTCCGTGCTCATTCTGGACGGTACGGTCTCCGTGACATCCGGCGGGGACGGGATCGTCAGCACGCGCGAGAAGAAGGAAGGCAAGGGCTACATCGTGATCGCGGACGGCGCGATCGATGTCACATCAGGCGGCGGTGAAAGTGCCAAGCTGGATAAAGATGCCTCCTCCGCCAAGGGCATCAAGGCAGCGACCGACCTTACGGTGCTGGGCGGCACAGTACAGGTGGACGCTGCGGAGGACGCGGTCCATGCCGACGGAAACATCACAGTGCTGGGCGGCAAGCTGCGTCTTCAGTCAGGGGATGAGGGGATCCAGGCAAAGGGTCTGCTCAGGCTCTCCGGCGGAGAAATCCATGTAGCGGACAAGACGGACTTGAAGGGCGGTGCCTATCAGCTGGATGAGGGCGCCGAGATTGTGTACGGAGAATAAACGGACCGACGGAGGGGAGGAGAGGCAGGCGTGGAGACAACGGTGGATGTTTCCCAGGTCGAAGAGGCCATTGCGATTGCAAAGAACCTTGAACCGAACAAGATCCTCATCGCCCTGATCGTGATGGCGCTCGGGGTGGTACTGGTCCGCATTCTTCTGAGGGTGATGGACAGGCTACTGAAGAAATACCATGTGGTGACTGCGGTGACTAGCATGGTGCGCACGATACTGCGGTTCTTCCTGGACTTCATTGTCGTCATGATCGCGGCCAATGTCGCGGGGATTCCGATGACAAGCTTTGTAGCGATCTTCTCTGTCATCGGTATTGCGGTCTCCCTGGCCATACAGGGCGTGCTGAGCAATCTGGCAGGCGGGATCCTGATACTGACCACCAATCCGTTTGAGGTCGGACACTATGTTGAGACTGACGGACTGAGCGGCACGGTGAAGGATGTCAACCTCATGTACACGCGTCTGCTCACACCGGACGGAAGGGTGATCTTCGTCCCGAACTCCGATATGTACACCAACCGGATCATCAATTACTCCATGCAGCCCCAGCGGCGTATTGATCTCACGGTATCCGCGTCCTATGATGCCACGCCGTCCGAGGTCAGAAAGGCAATCCGGGCGGCTATCTCACGCGTGCCGGAGCTGCTTTCGGACCCGGAGCCGGTGATCCATCTGGAGACGTACGGCGAGAGCACGATCACCTATTCCATCTGGGTGTGGTGCAAGGCTTCTGATTATATCCATGCTAAGTATGCGCTCAATGAAGCGCTGTATGACGCCTTTAAGGAAAATCAAGTGGAGATGAGCTATCCGCATCTGAATGTGCATATGGCCTAGCAGTAGCGGCCCGGATGGCAGAAGATACCAAAACCAAAACCAGCTTCGGGAGGGTTTCCTCCCGAAGCTGGTTTTTCTCATGTGCAGGCTTCCGAAAAAAGCGGATGCCACACCCTGCTTGATACAGCCAGTATCGTAGATCTTCCGCATCTTCGCATCCGCGCATCGCGGAGGGGTAAATACGGGCATGCTACATCTTGCGTGCAAGCACGCGCTCCACGCGCCGGTCATCCATGGCGAGCACGGTCACCTCGATATCCCTGTAGTGCAGCGAATTGCCGACCTCGGGGAAGAAGCCAAAGCGCTCAATGGTCCAGCCGCCTACGGTTTCGCTCTCGCCTTCAAAGTCCTCCTTGCGGATATCCCAGAGATCGAGGAACTCACCGATGGGCATATCGCCGTCGACCTCGTATTCATCCTTACCGCGCTCCTTGACATCCTCCTCGACCGTGTCGGTTTCATCCCAGATGTCACCGACGACCTGCTCAAGGACATCCTCCATGGAGATGATGCCAAGCGTTCCGCCATATTCATCCACCACAATGGCCAGATGCTGGCGCGCCTTGCGGAAAGCGGCGAGGACTTCCGGGAGCTTCATGGTCTTGTAGACATAGCAGGGCTCCATAAGCAGGCTGCGAAGGTCTGCGTCCTCATCCATGGTAAGTGCCTTGAGGAAGCGGTTCAGATGGAGAATACCGATCACGTGGTCGATCGATTCCTCGTAGACGGGGATGCGGGTAAAGTGTGATCGCGCGATCGCGGCGAGGATGTCCTCACGGCTGTCCTCGATATCGATGGCGGTCACGTCCACGCGCGCCGTCATGGCGGCGGATGCGGAGATGTCAGAAAAGTCGATGGCAGCTTGGACAAGCTCGCTCTCGCTTTCATCAATGACGGCCTCATCCTCGGCGGTTTCGACGATGGATTGCAGCTCCTCCACCTTCTCGTCACTGTCCTCCGTGGTGGCTTCACCGCGGAAGGGAAGCAGGAGAAGCTTGACGAGGAGGACGACGAGACGGACAAGGGGCATGAGGAGGATCATGAGTGCGCGCACGGGACGCGCATATCTTAGCGCGTACGTGTTGGCTCCCCGCTTGGCGGAAATCTTGGGGATGGTCTCGCCGAAGATGATGACGAGTATGGTCATGACAAGAGTGGCGATCCAGGTCCGGCTGTCCGACCCTGTCAAAAGGATCAACAGCGTGGTTGCTATGGAGGATGAAGCTACATTGACCAGGTTGTTTCCGATGAGGATGGCGCCCAGGGCATCGTCAAAGCGGTCCAGGATATGCAGCGCTATCGCGGCAGCCTTGGATCCGTCCTCCTTTTCGCTCTCCAGGCGAAGCCTGCTGGCGGAGGAGTAGGCCATCTCGGCACCGGAGAAGAAGCCCGAGAGGAGAACACAGACGATGAGTCCCAGGACGAGCAGAAGGTTGATCATTTCTCCTCAGCCTCCTTCTCCTCATCGGATGGGACGGCATCTGGAAGCTTGAGCATGACCTTTCGGATGCGGTTGTGGTCCATGCGCGCCACATAGACGCGAAGACCGTGGTAGGCAAAGTGTTCGCGTACCTTGGGAACGGCCGTGAAATGCTCATAGACCCATTCTCCCAGGCGTGTGTTCACCAGTTCGTCATTGTCCTCTGGATCCTCAAAGCCGATTTTCCAAAAGGCGTCGTCGACGGTTTCCTCGGCATCGACAAGGAAGGTGCCGTTTTTGAGGTCAATCACGGCATCCTCAACCACGTCCTCCTCGTCATAGATTTCGCCGACGAGGGTTTCGAGGATATCCTCCACTGTGACGATGCCGACCGTTCCGCCGTAGTGGTCGGTGACGATGGCCAGGCTCTGCCGTTCTCTGGACATCCGCGGCAGGAGCTCATCGATCTTGGTGCTCTCGGTGACGTAGAGCGGTTCATCCAGGAGCTTCCTGATATTGACGCTGGGCTCGCCGTTCTCTGACCGGGACTGGATATAGGCGCGCAGATATCTGCGGATGCGCAGGATGCCGATGATATTGTCGATGGAGTGCTCATACACCGGGAGACGGGAGAACTTCTGATCGCGCACAAAGGCCAGGATCTCCTCGGGATCATCGTCAATGTCGAGGGCGGCAACGTCCACACGCGGGGTGAGAACGGACTCAACCGTGACATCGTTGAACTCCAGGGCGGAGGATATGAGATCCCCCTGCGCTTCATCCAGACTGCCTTCCTCTGTCATGTCGTCGATGATATCGTGGATCTCGTCCTCGGTGACGGAGACACCATCATCAACGCGGGAGAGACGGGTAAAGGTATTGCCGATGAGGGAGAGGACGGAAGTGAAGGGGGAGAGCACACGGGAGAAAGCTTCCATGGGTCCCACACACACAAGGGATAGCTGATTGGCATACTTCTTGGCAAAGCTCTTGGGCAGCATCTCGGCAAAGAAAAACAGCACAAGGGATGTCACGAGCGTTGCGACGGAGACTGCGGTCAGTCCCCATTTGCGTGTAACCGCAACGGTGACAAGCGATGCTGCTGCAATGTGCGAGATATTGGTGAGAATGAGGATGCTGGAGATGGTACGATCAAAATGGTCCAGCGCGTGCAGCACCTTCTGTGCACGTCTGTCCCCTTTGTCGGCGAGTGTCTTCATTTTCACTTTTGAGCAGGAAGAGAGCGCCGTCTCAGATACGGCGATAAAATTGGCGAAGAGAATCAGTACGGCCGTGACAACCCACGGCCAAACTGCAGGGTTGGCTCCTGTAAAGCCACCATCGTCCATGGACAGAAGAAACCTCCTTCACGCGAAAGCGTGACTGTGATAAGTGGAGATTCTACAGTCAACAGGGCCTGATGTCAAGGTATTTACATAGGCTTAAACGTTTAAGCCTATGTAAATACCTTGACATCAGGCCCTGTTGACTGTAGAATCTCCACTTATCACAGTCACGC
>JAFUZB010000023.1 GCA_017476845.1 Clostridia bacterium | reverse complement strand
GGATGGCCCGCGGCCTGGCGGATCGCACTGTTTGCAAGGTTCCACAATCCTCTGGAGTGCACGCATCTTCTCAAGAGCACCCTCTCCGGGCTTGCATGCGGCCTCATGACCCGCTCCAACCAGCAGATCGATGCGATTTTCGGCCTGGGCGCGGGCATCTCGGAGATGCTGTTGCAGAGCCATCAGGGGTATATCGAGCTGCTCCCCGCCATCCCCGTGGACTGGTCTGAGGGAAAGGTGACCGGCCTTCGTGCCCAAGGGAATTTCACCGTGGATATCTCCTGGAAGGACGGCTGGATCACAGAAGGGACCATCACCAGCCTCAGCGGCGGGAACCTTTCCGTCAAAGCACGTGGGCTCCTTGGCTGTGACAGGGCCCTAGCCGAGGAGAATTTCCTGTCCCTTGACACAAAGACGGGCGAAACCATTTCCCTGCGCTTTGCCCCCAATCCCATTTCCGGAAAGGAGTATCCGCTTTGACAGAGTACATTGAATGGACCAACACCTGGATCGAAGATACGGAGAACCCTGCCCGCAAGCCCCGGCTGCTGCTTGTCGGAGATTCCATCTCCAGAGACTACCGTCCCTATGTCCGGGAGGGCACGGAGAAGTACCTTGTCGACAACCTTGCCACCTCCCGCACACCGGATCAAGTGCTGTATCTGCGCAACCTCAAGGAGGTCGTGGAAGGGCTGGGGCTTTCCTACGATGTCATCCACTTTAACTTTGGGCTGCACGGATGGCACCTGGATGATGCCGCCTACCGTACACTCTACCGCGAGATCGTCGGCTACCTCATCGCGCATACGCCCTGCCTGCTCCTCGCCCTCTCCACCCCGGTCTGGGATGATACCCTCGGCTATGACAATCCCAAGGAGGAGACCATCGTGCGCCGCAATGCCATCGTCTCCGGGATCGCCGAGGACCTCCATCTTCCCGTCAATGACCTGCACACCCTGTGCAAGGGAAGGGCGGAATACCGCTGCCCCGACGGACTGCACTATCTGGAATGCGGGGCACGCGCCCAGGCTGCACAGATTCTTTCCTTCCTCCCCTGATCCCCTCCTCTTGGCATCTTTCTGCAAACGCGCTACAATGCAGACAAATACCGTGCCAGGAGGAATCCGGATATGCTCGAACTACTGCGCCAAAAGGTCTGGGAAGCCAACATGGAGCTCCCCAGGCGCAACCTTGTTACCTTTACCTGGGGCAACGTCTCCGGTATCGACCGCGAAAAGGGACTGGTCGTCATCAAGCCCTCCGGTGTGGAATATGAGGATCTGACCCCGGAAAAGCTGGTCATTGTCGACCTGGAAAACCATATCGTGGAAGGCAGCCTCAATCCGAGCTCGGACACCAAGACCCATGTGGAGCTCTACAAGGCTTTCCCCGCACTGGGCGGGATTGTCCACACCCACAGCCCGCACGCCGTCGGCTGGGCCCAGGCAGGAAAGGATATCCCCTGCTACGGTACCACCCACGCAGACTATTTCTATGGTCCCATCCCCTGCGCCAGGAGCCTGACGAAGGAGGAGATCGATGAGGACTATGAGCGCAACACAGGTAAGGTCATCATCGAGACCTTCGCAGAGCGCTCCCTTGATCCCGTCGCCGTCCCGGGCGTCATCTGCCGCAACCACGGCCCCTTCACCTGGGGCAAGGATGCGGCGCAGGCGGTCTATCATGCCGTTGTGCTGGAAGAGGTCGCCAAGATGGCCATGTATACGGTGCAGATCAACCCACAGGTAGAAAGCGCACCGCAGCACATCCAGGACAAGCATTACCTGCGCAAGCACGGTCCCAACGCCTATTACGGACAGAAGTAATCTAAGCCTGTTTCCCCGCAAACGGGGAACAGGCTTCTTTACACCCCGCCGCCAAGTGCGTAAGATAGGCATGGAACCCCATCAAGACACAGCGAGGTGTTCTGCATGATATCCGATGAAGAAAGACGAAACCATAAAGTCGCCATCCCCACCTATTCTCTGGCCGAGGAGCTCATGAACTCCATCTCTCACGGTCTGGGCGCGCTCTTTGGCCTGACGGTCCTCGTGCTCTCCATTGTCAAGACCGCGCCCACCCACGATCCCTGGCGCATTGTCTCCGCCTGCATCTACGGGTTTACCACCTTCCTTCTCTACATCATGAGCTGCCTGTACCATGCACTCAAGGTCAACCGTGCCAAGCGGGTCTTCCGGGTCTTTGACCATTGCACCATCTTCCTGCTCATCGCGGGAACCTACACTCCCTACACCTTAGTCACCCTGCGTCCGGGCTATCCGCTGCTCGCCTGGATCATCTTCGGCATCATCTGGGCGCTTGCCATCACGGGTGTGGTCTTTAACGCCATCAACCTGCGCAGGTTTGCCCGCGTCTCGGTGGTCTGCTATCTCCTCATGGGCTGGATGATCGTCATCGCCTTCCGTCCCATGCAGCAAACCCTGCCCCCGCAGGCCATCTCCTATCTTCTCTACGGCGGCATCGCCTACTCGGTCGGGGCCATCCTCTACGGCATCGGAGCCAAGAAGAAGTACTTCCACTTCATCTTCCATCTCTTCTGCCTGGCAGGCACGGTGTTCCACTTTCTCTCCATCTACAACTACGTTTTCTGATTTTCCATGTGAAAAGGCTCCCCGAAGGGAGCCTTTTCACATGGGCTTTACTGCCCAAGGAGCATCATCAGACCTTCGGCCAGTTCGCCGCGTGTCTGAGGAAGATCCGTGGTTTCATTGGGTTCATCGGCCACAAGCTGCAAGCCGATCGCCTGTCCGAAGACCACGAAGATGGCGTCGGAAAGACCGTTGGTGAGCGTCGTGTCCGCAGCCATGTCGCCCGAGAGAATACCGTAGGCCGCGAAGGTCTCCACAGCCTCCTCGGGGGCATTTGGCGTGCCGCCGATGGCCACATACAGGGCTCCTGCAATGTCGCCGACGGTTGCAGCCTCGTCCACACCGAAGGCAGTCTCGGAGAGGGGCGCCATCAGGGCATTCTCAAAGGCAAAGCGGACCGCCTCATAATGTTCCGAGCCCTCGGTGACATCCTCCAGGGTCACAGAGGAGGTATCGACCGCGTTAAAGGGATTGAGCACTGCGTCATACAAGTCAAGGTTCGCCTCGATCGCAGAGGCACTGCCGGCGGTTGCGCGCACGCCCTTTTCAGCGAGAGCGGCAAACATGGCGGCACTCTCCCGGACCTTCTCCGGGGTCACAGCCTTCAGCTGACGCATGTACTCCAGCACATCCTCCTGCGCATAGCTATTGAGGATATTGGAGATCGCGGCGGTTGCCCCGTTGAGCTCCCCGCTTCCCTTGGCATAGGCGGAGTAGGAGGAAAGAATGTAGCCGTCCAGGGTATCCTGATCCACTTCCAGGGAAGCGACCATATCGGAAAGTCCCTCATAGACCGCGAAGGTCTGGGTGATGTTCGGGTCACGGTAGGTCAGAAGATAGACACCCAGGTCCACGCTCGCACCGGCCAGAGGCGTATACACACCGTACTGGTCGCGCAGAAGCGGCAGCAGGAAGTTGTCGGAAACCAGGCTCATGATGGCGTCCAGTCCGGCATCATATTCCATGCCCAGGGTCGCATAATCGGCCATGAGACTGTTGAACTGCACATTGGTGTCCAAGATCAGGGCCTCGCGCGATGCGGGCACGGGAAGGTCGTAGGTCTGTCTTTCCACGTCCTGCTTATCCAGGGAAGCAAGGAAGGCGCCCGCGAGGTCATTGTTGCTTGCAATGCTCTCCTCGTTGCCTGCGAAATAGACGATCGCGTCCTGGCTGTTATGCAGAAGGGACTGCACGCGAAGGAGGCTGTCCAATACAGGCTGCGGGTTTTCCTGGAGAGCACTCTCCACCGCACCCAGGAAATCGTAGTATTCCAGGTAGTTGCTGTAGGAGACATAGGCGATGCGCGGGTCGGTGACGGCGGCGGCGCGGTAGAGCAGGATATTGTAGCCTGCGTTATTGATCTGGGAGCGCAGCGTAGCCTTGGCGGCCTGCACCTTCTCCAGGACTTTCGTGCTATCAGAAAACTGCGTAGAGAAGAGCAGCTCATTCATGAGCTCATACCCGGCCGCGCGGTCCTCGTCCCTGGCAATCCAGCTCAGGTGGAGGTACGGGGTATAGCCATTCTCCGGATCCTTCATGACCGACTGGCGGATATCTCCGTTATAGAGATAGCGCTCCACGAGCACATCCAGCTCATCCTTGGTATGGCTTTCGGTATCCAGTTCGCCGACAAGGTCGGTGAGGAGCTTGAAGAAGTGGATATCCTCCTGCGCAATCCCGCTGGCATCCAGCAGCACGCAGGCGTAACCGATCCCGTCGACATTGGCCACGGCATTGAGTCTGCGCGTGCCGTCCGGGAGGGTTTCATCCTGGATCTCATAGATTCTAGCTTCCTCCGGGAGGGAGGCGACAGTGACCGCCTGCAGGGAGGCCACCATGGCGGAGGTGTCCTCCTCTGGCTGAGGCGCCAGTGTTGTATCGATAATCTGCTGCTTTTCCTCCTCGCTCATATTGGCCTTGATCTCGGCCAGCTTCTGTGCGAGGAGGGCATCGCGATTTTCCTTTTCGCCGGGCATGGGATAGGTCGTGACCAGGGCACGGGTTTCGCTGCCGGTGAGCCACTTCTGCACGGCCGCCTTGTAGCGTCCCTCCTGATTCCAGTCGTCCATCTTGCCCAGGCTGTCAACATAGTCCGGATAGTTGTAGGGATCCCCGCTGGTGGCGTAGGCATAGGCGAGAGAATTGATCAGGTCCACGCCGATATCGCTGTTCTCGGGGATGAGGAGAGCGGAGAGCTCCACGCTCGCCATGACATTGTCCACCAGCTCCTGGCTGAAGCCCTCCTGGGCGATCTGCGCAATGGCGCTGTCCACGGTATCGCGGAAGACCGCGGTATCCTCGGGATTCACGTTGGCGGCATAAAAGACCAGGGCATCCTCCGGACCGGTGGTATCGATGAAGCTGGCAAAGCTTCCGGAGGGGATCGCCTTGTGCAGTGCCTGCATGAGCGGCGAGGAATCCGAGTAGAGCAGGTCGGTCAGGGTATTGGCCACCATCTCCTCCTCAAGATCGGCGCGAAGGCCCGGGCAGACGAAGGAGTAGTAGATGACGGAAGTATTGTCAGTGCTGGAGGCTGCCTCCACGGGGAAACCGATCTGGACCTCCACGGGAGAGGAGATGGGGGTGTAGTCCGCATCCGAGAAGGTGAAGCTCTGCCGCTCATAGGGCGCAAAGGCCTCATCCAGAAGGCGGAGGAAGGCGGTATAGTCCTCGAAGGCGCCATAGAGGTAGGCCACGCAGTTGGACGGATGATAGTACTTCTCGTGGTAGCTCTTGAGCGTCTCGTAGGTCATCTCGGGGATATAGTCGGGATCTCCGCCCGGATCGTTCCCGATCACCGAGCCCGGGAAGGCCGCGCGGTAATTGTTCATGGAGGCTGCGCGCGCAAGGGTGGTGGCGCCGAGCATCTCGGAGTACACCGTGCCCTCGATGGTCAGGTCATCCTCCATGCTCTCCATGCGATAGCGCCAGGCTTCCTCGCGGAAGATGCTCTCGTCATCCATGAGCATGGGATGCAGGCAGCTGTCGGTATAGTAGTCCGCATACCGCAGCAGCTGCTCCTCGGAGAGCGAGGCGATGGGAAAGGACGTCATCATCGACTGTGTGGTGGCGTTCATGTAGGTATTGTAGGTCTGGTAGATGAGGTTGAAGAAGAGCTGCTTGGAGGGATACTTTTCGGATCCGTCCAGCGTCGCATGCTCGAAGACATGCGGAAGACCCGTGTTGTCCAGGGCCTGTGTCAGGAAAGTCAGCTCAAAGGCCCGATTCACGTCATCGTTGGCGATGTACATGAGCCTCGCGCCGGTCTTCACATGCTCAAAGAGCGTGAGCTCGGCTCCGACCAGGGGAAAGTCCCGCTTGGATACGACCTGAAAGCCGTACACCTCCTCCCCGACATCGGGGACGGTAGGCGCTGCGCTCTCGGCCAGGCCACAGGGCATAAGGCCAAGGATCATCACCAGGGACAGGAAAAGAGAGAGTATACGTTTCACTTCTATCCGCTCCTCCTTACAAAATGGATATGGGAACATCCCTATGATACCATGAATCCCCGTCCTTTGGGACGGGGAAACGTACGATTGATACGCCCTTTGGCGCTTTTCAGGCATCCCTGCGGACGCGCACGAGGAAGGTGCGGATGGCAAAGGGATGGAAGGAGGCACTGAAGTATCTTCCCTCGCTCTCCTCCTCCTGCGCTTCCTCCAGGAGGTTACAGGGGGTGACGCCCAGGGCATAGGGCCCAAAGTCCAGCTCCGCCCTTGTGTTTCCGCCCCGCGCCTCATGCATGCGGATGACAAGGGCATCCGCGTACTCGGCATGCTTTACGCAGTCCACAACGATGCCCTTGTCCTCAAATCCGCTCACGATCTTGGGCAGCGCCAGCGCACCGCGTACAACATGGGAGGGCAGGTTGAGGGCCGTCGCCTCGGCGATCGTCTCCGCGCGCTCCAGGGAGCCCGCATGGGGCAGCAGGCTGTAGGTGAAGTCATGGCTTCCGCGGTCGGCCTTCCGGTCCGGGTTCTCTCCGGCCTTGAGGAGGGAGAGCTGCATGACACTGTCATGGATGCTGTAGCCGTACTTGCAGTCGTTGAGGAGACTGACACCGTAATCGAACTGGGAGAGGTCCGCCCACTTGTGGCCGACAACCTCGAACTTGGCCCAGTCCCAGCTGGTGTTATAGTGCGTGGGACGCTGCACATGGCCGTACTGCACATCGTAGGTGGCGTGCGTTGCGCGGATCGCCACAGGGAAATTCACCTTGAGAATCCGGCTGTCCTCATGCCAGTCGACATGGGTGACAAAGTCGATGCGCTTGCTTCCCGCATGGAAGACGATGTCCTGCGAAATCGCCGAGACACGGTAAGTGTACTCGACATGCACCACGGCCCGCACGCGCCCGTTCTCCACCATTTCCGGCGCTTTGGCCAAGACCGCGCCCTCGGACTTGAAGGTGTGGAAGAGCTCCAGCTCCCAGTTGTCAAAGGAGAGCGGCCGGTCCTCGTAGACGCGCAGGTCATTGCCGCGCGCGCCCTCGGAAAGGACGCTGCGCTCGCACTCCCGATCAAAGAGGGCGCAGATCCTGCCTTCCGCATCAAAGGTGACTTGCAGAAGATCAGTGGTCAGTGTCTGCGTCTTGGCATCCCACAGGGCGGTCTTCGCATCAGAAGGTGCGGCTGCCTCCTGGGTGAAGGTCACAACGGTGCTCCCAAGGGCCGGGAGGCAAACCTCAACCAGATACCCGTCCTCCGTCCGCTGTGCGGGCAAGATCGTGCCCTCCCCGTCCCGGAAAACGCCCTCTCGTGTCTCTTCCACGCGTACCGCTTCGCGTCTTGCAAACGACCCAAAGTGCCAGACCGTATAGGTGTCCGCCTTGCGCTCAAGCATCGTCTCGGCCTTTTCCGTCAGCCGGGCAAGCTCTGCGCTCACTCCCGCATATTCCTTGCGGCTGTCCTCGTAGACCTCATGGATGGAGGAGCCGGGAATGATATCGTGGAACTGGTTGCGCAGCACAGTCTGCCACAGGGTGCGGAAGGTCTCCTGCTCGTACTCGCCTCCCCGGAGGAAAGAGAGGACAGAGAGGTACTCGGTCTGGGCCAGGCCAAACTCGAGCTTGCGGTTCATCTTCTTGTTGTAGGCCTGGGAGGTATAGGTGCCGCGGTGGAACTCCAGGTAGAGTTCCCCGTCCCACACCGGTACCGGGCGGTCGGTGGTCTCCATGTCCTCATGAAGAATGCGCACCAGCTCCCCTGCCTTGCCGGGACGGACATTGGGAAGACCGGGCACACGCTGCATGGCGCGCTGCATCTTGAGCATATCGCGGTTGGGACCGCCGCCGCCGTCCCCCAGGCCGTAGGGCAGGACAACATCCTGGGCGATATCCTTGTTGCGGAACTTTTCCCAGGTGCCGATCACGCTGTGCGCGCTGATTGTCCCGTTGTAGGTCGCATAGCGGCGGGTAAAATCTTCAAACTCCTCGGGGGTGGTGAGGAAGTAACCCATGACCTCGCTCCCGTCAATGCCGCGCCAGCGGAAGAGGTCGTTGGGCATGGTATTGAACTTGTTCCAGGAAATCTTGCTGGTGATGAAGGTATCGATGCCCACACCTCTGAGGATCTGCGGGAGGGCCCAGCTATAACCGAAGACGTCGGGCAGCCACAGGTAGGTGCTCCTGTAGCCGAACTTCTCCATGAAATATCCCATGCCATAGAGGAAATGGCGGGTCAGGGCTTCCCCGGAGGTGATATTGCAGTCCGCCTCCAGCCACATGCCGCCGTCGCTCTCCCACCTGCCCTCGGCCACGCGGCTGCGGATGCCCTCAAAGAGCTTGGGCTGGTCCTTCTCCACAAAGGCGTAGAGCTGGGGCGTGGACTGCATGAAGACATACTCGGGAAACTCCTCCATCAGGCGCAGCACCGTCGTAAAGGAGCGCATGGCCTTCTCATGGGTGTGTTTCAGGCGCCACAGCCAGGCGACATCAATATGGGTGTGCCCCACCGTATGCACCGTCACCTCGGAGGGCCTAAGGGACTGCATACCGTCCAGTTCGCCACTGAGCACCTCCAGTGCCTCCGCGGCGCTCGCCTGAATCCGGTCACGGTCCCAGTCGAGCTTCAGGTAGGCGCGGTCCAGGGCAGCAATCAGGCGGTGGCGGATGGGATCCCCTTCCTGGAGAAGCACAGCCGTCTGCGTCACTGCGCGGCCCAGGTAATAGAGCGTGTCGGTCGGCGTATCCAGGTAACCCACCTCGGCTCTTTGGATGAGATGGCGGAAGGTGGTGTCCGCACCGCCGTCAAGCCCTGTCCAGAGCATGAAGGTGAGGGTAACCTCCTCCCCGGCGTGCGGTTCCAGGTTTACATCGCCATGGAAGGTATCTACCGCCTGATAGGGTTCTCCGTTCAGGTAGAGCATCGACTCAAACCCGCTGTTCTGCCCGCCGCCCGTCTGGCCGAAGTCAAAGAAGCCGTAGACCTCGCTTCCCTCCCTGTGCTCGGGAAGGGTCAGTGTCTTCTGGATCCACACATACCGGTCAAGGCCCGTGAAGTGATCTCCCACCGAGAGCTCCATGGTGGGGGCGAAGGGCGGAATCCCGGTATGGATCGTATCCCGGTCACCCGGGTCCTCCATGCCCGCCATGGGCGAGAGCTGGAGGGTAGGCGTAAAACGCACCGCGTCCAGATCCCTGGTGCGCCGCTGGAGCATATCCAGTGTCGAATACATGGTATAGCTTGTAACCATCTTGTTCACCCTGTCCTCATTTGCTGTTCTCATATATGCGCTTTGCGCGCTGTTTAAGAGGATACCCAAAGCACTCTTCCCTGTAAAGACACATTTGTCCACAAGGCATGGAAAAAGGGAGTCCGAAGACTCCCCTTTGTTACAGTCCGACAGCTTTCAGTGCCTGATCCAGGTCCCTTATGATGTCCTCCGGCTCCTCCAGACCGATAGAGAAGCGAATAAAGCCCTTGCGGAATACCTCGGGATACAGCAGGATTCGCTCGTCATAGCTGGGCTGCGGGAAGATGAGGCTCTCATCGTGGCCAAGGGAGACGGCGAAGGAGATGACCTTCAGCTGCGCGCAGAAGCGCTCCACCGTCTTATCGTCCGTGTCCACACAGAAGGAGATCACCCCGCCGTAGCCGCCGTGCATCTGCTTTTCGGCCAGTGCATGCCCCGGATGGCTCTCAAGCCCAGGGTAGGACACATAGGTCACATGATCGCGGCCCTCCAGCCACTGTGCGACCTGAAGCGTTGACTGATTGATCCTTTCCATGCGAAGCGGAAAGGTCACCGAGCCGCGGAAGATCTGCCAGGCATTGAAGGGGCTGATGACGCTGCCCACATTCACCTGCGCCTCATAGCGGATCCGGTCCATGGTTTCCAGGTCATTGGAGATGATGGCCCCGCCCTGGGCATCCCCGTGCCCGTTGATAAACTTGGTCAGGGCCTCCACCACAAAGTCTGCCCCCAAGTCCAGCGGGCGCTGGTTGAGCGGGGAGGCGAAGGTATTGTCCACAGAGAGGAGCGCCCCGTTCTCGTGCGCTATGCGGGCGATTGCCTCGATATCAGTGATGCCCACGGTGGGATTGTCCGGCGTCTCAATATGCACAAGCCGGGTCCCCGGGGTGATCGCGCGCCGCACGGCATCCAGATCAGTCATGTCCACCATGACCGTATCCACCCCGAACTTGCGGTTGAACAGCTCATGGAACATGCGGTAGACCGCCATATAGCTGACACAGGGGTAGAGCACCCGGTCGCCCGAGGAGAGCAGGGTCCAAAAGAGGGCATGGAGCGCGCCCACGCCGCTGGCGAGAACAATCGCGTCCTTTGCGCAGTGCAGGGCAGCCACCTTCTCCTCCAGCCAGTGCTGGTTGGGGTTGCCGTTTCTTGCATACATCAGGAGATCCGTGGAGGAATAATTGACCTGGGACAGATCGTCCGGGAGCTTAAAGCTGTTGGCCATGTGCAGCGGGCGGCGGATGGCTCCGGTCTCCGCATCGTATGCGGTACCCGTGTGCACCGCCTGGGTTGCTATGCCGTATTCACTGTATCGGTTTTCCTTCTCTGCCATACCTGCCTCCAAAAACATTGATACAGCACAGACTCCGGAAATTTTAGGTTTGCCACTGTCTATCGCGATCTGATTGATTTTCGTTTGAGCTCAAAACGTCCCACTGTTTAGTTTCTGCATATCTTGCTCGATATTGACGCCCATTTCATACAATAGCTCGACAGACT
>JAFUZB010000288.1 GCA_017476845.1 Clostridia bacterium | reverse complement strand
CGGAAGCAGCTGCAGATCCAGGATGTCCTCGGGGCGGGTGATGTGCGCCCTGCCCTGGGCATGCGCGAGGAAGAAAGTGACCTCCTTGTCGCTTCCGGGCTTTTCTGAGAGCGGATAGGTGACGACGCGGCAGAAGTCTTCTATGAACTCGGGTTCCAGTCCGGTCTCCTCCAGGATTTCGCGTCTTGCGGTCTGAAGGCGGGTTTCCCCCGCTTCGATATGGCCTTTAGGGAGCCCATGGTGACCGCTCTTCTCCTGGACGACATAGTAGCGAAGGCCCTGGCCATCTCTGACGTACAGGACAGCGCCGGCGGAATACTCACGCATAGGGAATGCCTCCATAAGTACCATAAGTACAAGCAGCGCGGACGGGAAAGTCCGCGCTGCTTGCGTATGATCAGATGTTGAGGAGATCGCTGTAGGCGCGCAGCGCACCATCGGTTTCATGGGCAAGCACGCGCTTGGCAAGTACCTTGCCGAGCTGCACACCCTCCTGGTCGAAGCTGTTGAGGTTCCACACAAAGCCCTGGAACATGACCTTGTTCTCGAAGTGGGCAAGCAGAGCGCCGAGGGCTTCGGGGGTCAGCTGGTCGCCGACGATGATGGAGGAGGGACGGCCACCGGCAAAGCTCTTGTTGGGATTGTCGTCCTTCTTTCCGCAGGCGAAAGCCATGATCTGCGCGGCGACATTGGCGCACAGCTTCTGCTGGCTGGTGGAGCCCTGGATGACGACATCCATGCCGGCCTGATTGTTGCGGAAGCCTACAAACTGCAGCGGGATAATATCCGTTCCCTGGTGGAGCAGCTGATAGAAGGAATGCTGGCCATTGGTGCCGGGCTCACCGAAGATAACGGGGCCGGTGACATAATGCACCGGTTCGCCGAAACGGTTCACCGACTTGCCGTTGGATTCCATGTCCAGCTGCTGCAGATGGGCGGGGAAGCGGCTGAGTGCCTGTGAATAGGGAAGCACGGCTGTGGAGGGATAGCCCTGCACATTGCGCTCATAGATGCCGATGAGGGCATCCAAAAGATCCGGATTCTTGCGGATGTCGGTCTCGGTGGCGAGCTTGTCTTCCGCTGCTGCGCCCTGCAGGAAGCGGTCGAAGACCTCGGGGCCGAAGGCCAGGGAGAGAACGGCGCCGCCCACGCAGGAGGTGGAGGAGTAACGGCCGCCGATGTAGTCATCCATGAAGAAGGCGGCGAGATAATCCTTGCTGGAGGCCAGCGGAGAGGTTTCACTGGTGACAGCCACCATATGGCGGGAAGCATCCAGTCCGGCCTTGGCGAGGGCATCCTTGACGAAGGATTCGTTGGTCAAGGTTTCCAATGTGGTCCCGGACTTGGAGACCAGGACGAAGAGAGAGCGGGAAACGTCGATGGACTTGAGCACGCTTGCGGCATCGTCCGGTTCGACATTGCTGATAAAGCGGGCATCCATAAAGAAGGTGCCGTTTTGCTTTGCCCAGTTTTCCAGGGCAAGGTACATGGCACGGGGGCCGAGATCGCTGCCGCCGATACCGATCTGGACAACGGTGGTGAACTTTTCGCCGGCCGCATTGGTGATTTCACCGCTGTGTACCTTCTTGGCAAAATCGGCGACCTTCTTCTGCTGCTCGACATAGAAGGTGCGCTTGTCCACGCCGTCTGCTGTGACCGCACCGGCCTGCTGGCCGCGTGTCAGCCGATGAAGCACCAGACGCTTTTCTCCGGTGTTAATGACTTCACCGCTCAGAAGAGCCTGGTATTTCTCGGAAAGCTGGGCCTCCTTGGCGAGGTCGGCTAGGGCCTCCAGCACCTCATCATCGATTTCACGAGAGGCATAGTTAAAGGCAAGACCGGCAGCCATGGGGGTGCAGTATGTGGCAACGCGCACAGCACCGTTATCTCCTGTCATGACCTCGGGGAGGCTGACATGGTTCTTCAGGGCCTGAAGGCGGGATGCTGCGGCTAGCTGATCATAGTTTTTCCATTCGATGGTGGTATGAGACATAGGATGAAACCTCCTGAAACACATCTGTGTAGGAAACAATACCGAAGGGATTATAAGGCAAAAAGATATCACTGGCAATGCAGAATCGAAAGGGCAAAGCGCACCCTGTGCGTGTGATGACAGAAAGGAAAGGGAGCGGCAGAGACGTCATACGCCCGAGGCCGTCGGCTTTGGGTTACGCCCGTTCGATCACGCAGGTATGATGCTTGAATGATGCGTCCGTGCTCGGCACATCTCGATCGTAGTTGATGCCGATAAGCAGAATATTCCCCTGATAATGCTTGAGCCTTTCCGGGTACTTCTGTCTTCGGATCTGGTCGATGGCGGTGCTTGCATCCTGATTATACTTAAGCTCAATAAGGAGGACCGGCTTGTCGGCATACCTTGGGCCCGGGATGTAGACAATGTCCGCATAACCCTTGCCGGTATCCAGTTCCTGAATGTCAGTGTAGTACTTATGCGCGGCGTAATATGCAAGCTGGATGCTGTAGGAGAGTGCAGCTTCATCGTGATAGGTTTTATTCCCGGCGCGATGATGCGCCTGCTCTACGAGCTCTGCGACCCGGGAGGCATCTGCGTTCCATGTAGCCCGGAGAAGCTGCTCAGACATTTCGTACGTCCGAAAGATATCTGACCACTCGTTACCCTGGGTGGAGGTCTTGAATTCGTCCAGGATTTCCTTGTTGGGAATGAAGACCTCACCAGAGTCGTCATCATAGCCGAGATATCCCAGATGAATGAGCAGAGACAGCACATCATCCCGACCATGGAATGTGGTCATATCATTCTGATAGGTGGAGGTGTCAATCTTCAGCCTTCCGCCATCCATCAGCAGGGCAACGGCATCCTTCAGCCCATCATAGTCCTTACGGATATATTCTGCGAGGGCTTCATAGGTTTCGCTTTTGTTCCAGTAATCCTGGATCTTTCCGGTGGTCATAGCTTCTACAACCGACAGGGGACTGTACAGCGCGTATCTCTTGGCCGTGAGTGGTTTCCCTGTTGCTTTTTGCTCTTTATGGTCGGGGTCAGGAGGAATGATATCGCTGACCTCATAACCATCATACCAGTCTTTGATGGCGTGAAAATCACGGCCGTAGGCTCGGCACAGATGAGCAACCTCTTCTTCGGTAAACCCTGTATAGGGTGCGAGCTGCCGCGGAAACGTCATCGAATACTCGGTAAACATATTCAGCGCAGAGTGTTGACCGTATTTCTTGATCGGGAGGATGCCTGTCATGTAGGCAAGGGCAATGTAACTCTTGTCTTTCAGCAAGTCCCGCAGGAATTCGAGGTATTTTTCCTGTCCTTCCTTATCGTCCTTCCATACTCTGAAGAGTGCATCCCATTCATCGATGACGACAACAAATTGCCGCTGGGTATGGGCATACACTTTGTTCATCACATATCGCAGTTTGTTGGTTTTGCCGTAGGGAATATCCGGATAGGCGGCCGTCAGCTCAGAGACGGTTTCCTCTGTGAGGTTAACAAGGAAATCACTGACATTTTTCGCATCCTCGATAAATTCTGTCATAACCAGTCTCAATACATCGAACTGACCCAAATAGGCATCCCAGGCAAGTTCCCTCTTGCCCTCTGTATAGGTGGCTACAGAAGATAGCTTACATGATTCAAACAGATCTCGGCTATTTGCCTCGCGGCCATAGTAGGCACATACCATATCAGCGGCCATGGTTTTCCCGAATCTGCGTGGACGGGATACGCTGACGAACCTTTGCTGCGTGTTCACGACGGAATTGAGATGCGTCAACATTTCGGATTTATCCACAAAGATTTCTGAATTGACCGATATCTGAAAGGCAGTTTTGCTGGGGTTCAGATATATTCCCACAATGTTCCCTTCTTCCACAAGATGTCAAACGATCCAATAGGGTGGGATGGTGTCAAAGAGACAGATCCCTATAGGGTTTCTCAATTGCGTCTCTTTTTCATCCAGAGCAATATGCCTGCTTCCATCATGAGGAGACTGCCAAGGAGGGTGAAGATACTTACACCCGGACCGCCGGTAGAAGGAAGAACGACACCAGGAGTGTTTTGTACCACAATAGTCGTATCGTCATCTTCAAGTGTTACATCGGAATAGGATTGCTTTTCTCCATCTGCATCAGTCAAGGAGACAGATCCATTCGAAATCTCAAAGTAGATGTCTTTTGACAAGCTGATATATCCTGCTGGAGCGTACGTTTCTGTTAACTTGTAAATGCCATTAGGAAGTCCAGTGAAAGTTTTCTCGGTTGCCGATGACAAATCAATCAATCCGTTTTCATCTAACGCATATTCGGTGACATACTCAAAAAGACCGGTATCCTTTTTGACACTAAGTGTGAATTGTGCCCCAGACAGTGGGCTTTTCTTGTTGTCGACTTTTCGAACAGTAATGCCTAGCGGTGTGTTTTCAATTTCTATTGTGTAGGACACAGATCCTGAAGACTCGACTTTTCTGGAAAGCCAATTCATGTATCCAGCAGTATTGATAGTGACTGTCCCGTCTTCTCCAATGGTAAAGCATAAGTCGGATGCTAGCTTTTTGTAGCCGCTGGGAGCAGCGATCTCGCTCAGATAATATGTACCTGGGCCAAGATGGTCCAAATCAATTTGACTGATTAGACCGTCCATATTGGTTTCCAGGTTTTCGTAACCGGGCATAGGCATGTAATCTTTTCGAAAAGTTCCATTTGTGTCTGTCACTTGGCGATACAAAGCGAAATGAACGCCGCTAAGCGGAACACTTGACTGCTGATCTATGCCCATTTTGTAAACTTCCAGATGATTTTGACGGTTCTTAATGGTCACAGTTGCACTCATATTGGAATCTATGCGTTTAGTCACGGAAAAATAATCACTTTGCCCAGTGACTGTGCCATTCGTCGATAGTTGTACCGTTTCGTCTTTGTTTTCATTTTGAAGAGAAAAAGTCAACTCCTCACCGTTTACTGTTAGGACAATGGGATGATCCAGACCAACATATCCTTGTGGAGTTGCCACTTCTGTTAAGACATAAGTGCCATCAGAAAGATATGCTGTTGTAATCAGGCCGTTATTTCCTGATGTGTATGTGCTAGCAGCTACATGATTTCCATGGCTATCTGTCAATGTGAATTTTGCGCCCGGAAGTGCGCCTGACAGTGAGATCTTTCCTTCTGATTCTTCCCATGCTCCATCCCAGACGGTTTTATATAACTCAATACCAGGACGAGAGTTGGTCACAATGTCAGTACGGATATTCTCATTTTTCCCGGTTGATTCTCCGACCTGATAATCGACTTTGTACTGATACTGATCCTGGTGGCTACCACCTATAGGTGTACCACCCACTGTCAATATTCCGGCATTTGAGATGGGAGTGACAGTGAATTTCTCGAGATTGGTGACATATCCTTCTTCATCCAGTTGAACATCTACATCTACGGAATCTTCTTTCCTTGTTAATTGAACTTCTTGGATGATATATTCGGAAAAAAGATGCGTTTCTTCTGAACCGTTGTATAGGTCACCGAAGAAGAAGTAAAGTTCAGATTCAGGACTTCTCAATACTCTGACACAGTCTTTATAGATTGTGACATAGTTTGTTTCTTGCTTTTCTTCATCGTATTCTTCAGTCGTTCCATCTGGGATTTGAGCAAAATCACTCCCTACATATACAGCAATGTATATGTCATCATGACTAGCCATGAAGTCCTTGTCTGTCCATATTTTTTGTGCAGTGAGTCCCCAGCCTTTTTGATTGCGGACCTCTATATGGGGATTCTCATCTTTTGCGATCGTGTCCGAATATGGCATCCGCTGGTTTTTATACGGGGATGTATCAACACGAACATATCCGTCACTCTCACGCCGGGTATATCCCTTAGGTATTTCCCAGTCGCGTTCTTCAACCTTGTATTTTGTACTGATTACCAGATTTCTTACCTCAACGGTATAGCCTGCAGGAATCTTGGATATGGATCCATTCATGGATGTCCTGAAAATCACAGATTCTTTCTGAGATTCCGTCCAACGCTGTTCCGTGAAGTACTTCATCAGATCATCGTATTGTGTTATCCCATTTCCTACTTCTTCAAATTTCATTGCAGAGGAATTCCACATGCAATAGTGGTTCTCTGTATTCTTTATGAGGTACGGATATAGATTGGCTAGCGGAAGAGCGTCCGGATCGGCGTTCTCATCACCCAGGTACAGGCGGAAAGTAAAGGTTGATTCATTATCAGGATAGGTGAGTTCTGTTGTCCCGTCTACATCATAGAGTTTTTTTGAGATGGAGAGTGTACGCATGGCCCCATCGCTGACATGGTTGTCAAAGTCCACACTGGTGCGATTCTCAAGCGTATCCTCTGTAGTTTCGTAATCTTTTCTTTTTGTTCCGCCTATTTCATTCGTTGTTTCTTTCCCTGTGAGCGTGCTTCCATTTACGCTGACTTCGCTATAGATATCTGGATTGACGCCACACTCCACGACTTTATAACTGACAGCATCCTTTGGTAATGTTACTTCTGCTGTTTCCCCAGGTTTCAGGAAAAAAACATGTTCGTAGTTGTGCTCGCCTTGGGCAGGTGTAAAACTGGGCAGATACTCCACCGTGCGGTTTGAACCTTCATAGCATATGAGCTCTTCCTCTCCACTGGTTGCACCCAGCAGATGTTCCCTATGCGCTCCATCCGCTTCAGTGTAATAATAGATTTGATAAGGAAACTTGATTAGACTACTGTCTTGCAACTCTGCACCAGAGAGCTTTTTACTGAGAAGAAATGTACCTGGTTTCACTGCGGCCAGGTTGAAACGCATGTGCAGATTGGATGCGCCGGAGCCACGTTCCATGTAGAAAATCTTCATCTCATGGGTGGTGTAATCTTTGAAAACGTATTGTCCTTTGTCGTTTTGCGTAAAAATCTCTGATAGTTTCGCATTGACTGCTGTTTTATCCATTCCACGATCCAGGTAATGCTGCTCGAAGAGCTTATATAAAGTGTTAGTAGTAGCAGTAGTTCGGGGGCTTGTGATTTCGCCTGTCCTAAAGTTTACAGAACCGGTCATGGCACTATGTACGCCACCGAGATCCAGAACCAGCTCATCATCCACATAGAGCCAGAAATCATCATCTCCAGAGAACTCGAAGATAATGTCATGCCCCCATGCATCCAGCCCGCTTGGCGTCTGTGTGAAGCTAGCGGAAACTTCCATGCCGAAGAAGTAATCAGCCTCATCAAAAGAGATCCAGTACAGCTCTTCGCCCTTGCGAGGGTCCAAATCCGATAGCTCAGCTCCAGTCACGCTTGTCTGGTTGGTGTACTTTGGGTTGTTGGTGGCCTCAGATGCATAAATACGGCTGTCAGGTATTTTGTTATACGGTAGGAATTGCCCATGGGTTCGAGTGACACCTGAATCAGTTCCGACAGCTAAAAGCTGATCATAGACGGTAAAGTCAGTATTTTCTCCGAGGTAAGCAGAATTCTTCGTGCTGTCAAATTCAAAATAGCCACTCTCATTGTAGACACTTTGGATGAACAGATGATTGACATCCTTCATATCGCTAAACAGGTTGCCCAGGTTTTGCGCTTCACCGGTAAGAGCGGTAGTATCAGGGTAGCCGTTTTCATTTAGATAAGTGGATAGAAGACCTGCATTATTATTGTCAGTATTTCCGAAAAAACTGTTTTGTACAGGATCACGCCAGCTATTGGTGCCAGACTTGACTCTGGGTGAATTAAAATCAATCATTTTCATGGTGATCCCGTAGTCGTTGTTATTCACTGTAGCGACCGTAGTTAACTGTCTATCTTCAGCCAGTTCCATTACAGCGAAATAGAAATCTTCGGCTTCATATAATGGACAAGGAATAACATACCCGTTTTCTGTCTTCAATCCCCTGTATGAAT
>JAFUZB010000287.1 GCA_017476845.1 Clostridia bacterium | reverse complement strand
TCTTGGTGATGGTGCCGTAATTGACCGAGACCGTGCCGCGAAGCGAGAAGGACTTGCCCCTCTCCCAAGGGGCGGGATCGGTCATGTCCGAGGGCGTGATCTTCAGCGGAACATTGATATTGCTTTCCGCATCAGCCGTTTGGGGAACAAGGGAAAACCCGGTAAAGAGAAGAACGAAGGTCAGAAGAAGGGTAAGCGCCCGCTTCATGCCTTTTCCAGAGGAACAGTTCAGCATATATCTTGATCCTTTCCTTCCCCTGCTATAAGGGGGCCATTCCATGAAAGAATCATACGGGACGGGCCATGGTTCGTCAAGTCCGAAGGGTCAATCCCCGGCATCGGGGATCCCCCTCGCCTCCCGGGCAAAGCGGAGGATTTTCTCCGGATCCTTGACGCCGTCCGTCTCCACGCCGCTGGATACATCCACCCCGTAGGGGTGCAGGGCGTCCCGCGCCTGCGCGACATTGTCGTCCGAAAGTCCGCCCGCCAGGATATAGGGCCTGCGTATGCCTGCGATAAGGTCCCAGTTAAAGCGCTTTCCCTCCCCGGTCCCGCCGTCCAGAATCACCTTGTCGGCAAGGCTTGCCTCGGCCGCGGCCACATCTTCTTGGGAGCGAATCGTAAAGGCGCGCCAGATTTCGCAGCCGCTCGCCTCGCGCACCTTTTCCACATATGCGTTGTCCTCGTGCCCGTGGAGCTGAATGACATCCAGCCGGGCCTGGGATGCGGCACTGATCACGTATTCCGAACTTTCATCGACAAAGACGCCGACTGTGCGGATCTGGGGCAGCAGGACATCTTTATATGCCGCTACCGTCTCCGGGGCGACAAACCGCTTGAAACGCGGGGAGAGAATGAACCCGGCGTACTCGGGCTTCGCCGCATTCACCGCGGCCATATCCTCTTCCCTGCGCAGTCCGCAGATTTTGACGATCATGCCCTTGCGCCTCCCCTGAGCTCGGAAAGCTTGGCCTTCTTGTCCGCGGCGCGCATGAGCGTCTCGCCCACCAGCACCGCGTCTGCGCCCTCCTCGGCTACGGCCCTTACATCCGCCGCATCCCGGATCCCAGACTCCGCCACAAAGGTTACATCCCCCGGCACGAGACTTCGCAGCGCACCCGCGTGCGATACGTCCACGGAGAAGGTGCGCAGATTGCGGTTGTTGACCCCGATGATCCGCGCGCCGCACCCAAGCGCCATGCGGATCTCCTCCGCGTCATGGCACTCCACCAGGCACGAGAGACCCAGGCTGTCGGAGAGACGGATCCAGGAGGAGAGCGTCTTTTCGTCCAGCAGGGAAACGATGAGGAGGACAGCGGAAGCCCCAAGGAGCCGTGCCTCATAGATCATGTATTCATCCACGGTGAAGTCCTTTCGAAGGACGGGTGTGGATACGTTTTCCGTGATCTCCCGCAGGATCTCGTTGCTCCCCAGAAACCACTTGGGCTCCGTGAGCACAGAGATCGCCTCGGCCCCCGCCTGGGCGTAGGACCTGGCAATCTCAAGATAGGGGAAATCCGGCGCGATCAGTCCCTTGGAGGGCGAGGCCTTCTTGCACTCGCAGATGAAGGCAAGCGTCTCGCCCGAAAGCGCCTTCTCGAAGGGAAACCCCTGAAGCGGTCCCATCGCCTCCGCCTGTGCTCTCACCTCCGAAAAGGGGACAAGGGCCTTGGCCTCGGCGATTCGGAGGCGGTTGGATGCCGCGATGGTCTCCAGAATATCGCTCATCTGCCGGACACCTCAATCATCTTGCCCAGGGTGGCAAAGGCGGCGCCGGAATCGATCTGCTCGGCTGCACGCGCAACGCCCGCCGCAATGGAGGGCACCGCATCCGCAGCATACAGGGCGGCACCCGCATTGAGCAGCACGATGTCGCGCTTGGGGCCCTTTTCGCCCTGCAGGATACGGCGGACGATCTCGGCATTCTCCTCCGGTGTGCCGCCGACAATATCCGACTTCTGTGCGGTCTTGAGACCAAAGTCCTCGGGAGTAATCGTCAGATGCGTGTAGCTGTCACCCTTAAAGTCACAGACCTCGGTGGGCGCAGAGATGGAAATCTCATCGAGCTTGTCGCTTCCGAAGACGACCAGGCCCTTGCGCACACCAAGGGTGGTGAGCACGCGCGCGAGCGGATCCACCAGGGAGCCGTCATAAACGCCCAGCATCTGATAGGCTGGTCTTGCGGGGTTCGTGAGCGGTCCCAGGATATTGAAGACAGTGCGGAATCCCAGCTCCTTGCGGATAGCGCCCACATACTTCATGGAGGAATGATACTTCTGCGCGAACATGAAGCAGAAGCCGGTCTCGCGCAGCATCTCCAGGCACTTCTCCGGGTCCTCCTGGATGTTGACGCCCAGCGCCTCCAGGCAGTCCGCCGTGCCGCAGCGGCTGGAGGCCGCACGGTTGCCGTGCTTGCTGACCGGGACACCCGCGGAAGCCACAATAATGGAGGCCGTGGTGGAGATATTGAAGGAGTGCGCGCCGTCCCCGCCCGTTCCCACAATCTCCAGGGTGTCCATGCCCGTTTCCACCTTCTCGGCATGCTCGCGCATCGCCTGCGCGCAGCCAGAGATCTCGGGAATCGTCTCTGCATGGGTGGACTTGGTGGAAAGGGCCGCAAGGAAGGCGGCGTTCTGGGTGGGGGTGGTTTCGCCGGACATGATTTCATTCATGACCGTATAGGCTTCCTCGTAGGTCAGGTCTTCCTTCTGGACAATCTTGATAATGGCTTCACGGATCATATGGATGTTCTCCTCTCTCATTCGCATTTATATTGTTTGGGTCTCTGCTTCACAGCAACATAAAGTTTCTCAGCATCGTCTTTCCGCCCGGCGTCATGATGGACTCCGGATGGAACTGCAGCCCGAAGACCCGTTTTTCCCGGTCCTCCACGGCCATGATCTCCCCGTCATCAGCCCTCGCCGTGACCCGGAGGGTAGCAGGTAAGGTCTCCTCCAGGGCCGCAAGGGAGTGGTATCTCGCGACCATCTCCCTTTCCTCTAGCCCCTGAAAGAGCGGAGAGGTGAGGTCCAGCATCGTCTCGGACTGCTTGCCGTGCATGAGGCACTTGGCGTAGCTCACCGTCGCGCCGTAGGCCACGCAGATGGACTGGTGCCCCAGGCACACGCCGAGGATCGGGACCGTCCCGCCGAGCTGCCGAACGAGTTCCACACATACCCCGGCGTCCTCCGGATGGCCCGGGCCCGGGGAAATGACAATGCGCTCGGGGTGAAGCGCCGCGATCTCGGAGATGGTCAGCTCGTCGTTTCGGATCACCCGGATGTCCGGCGAGATCTCCCCGATGAGCTGATAGAGGTTGTAGGAAAAGCTGTCATAGTTATCAATGAGTAGCAGCATGGTCCACCTCCTGTGCCCGCTCCAGGGCCCTGACAACCGCCGCAGCCTTGTTCAGGCACTCCTGGAATTCCTTCTCCGGCTCGGAGTCGGCCACAATCCCCGCGCCGCTTCGGATAAACACCTTGCCGTTCTTCTTGTAGGCCAGACGGATCGCAATGCAGGTGTCCAGATTGCCGGTGAAATCAATGTATCCGATCGCACCGCCGTAGATGCCGCGCTTGTTGTTCTCCAATTCGTTGATAAGCTCCACCGCACGGATCTTCGGGGCGCCCGAGAGCGTCCCTGCCGGCAACACGGCATCCACCGCATCCAGGGGGTCCCGCCCCTCGGCAAGGTTGCCTGCCACGGTGGAACCGATGTGCATGACATGGCTGAAGCGGAGAATCTCGTGGAAGGTCTCCACCTCCACCGAGCCGAAGGTGGAAATCTTGCCCAGGTCATTACGCCCAAGGTCCACGAGCATGTTGTGCTCCGCCAGCTCCTTGGGATCATGGATGAGTTCGTCCTCCAGCCTCAGGTCCTCCTCCCGTGTTTTGCCCCTCGGCCGCGTTCCGGCCAGGGGGAAGGTGTGCAGTCTGCCCTTTTCCAGCTTGACGAGGGTCTCCGGGCTTGCGCCCGCGACCTCCATATCCGAGCCCGAGAAGAAGAACATGTAGGGGCTCGGGTTTAACGTGCGCAAAATCCGATAGGTGTTCAGGAGACTGCCTTCAAAAGAGGCCTCCAGGCGGTTGGAGAGCACAATCTGGAAGATGTCGCCCTCGTAGATGTGCCGCTTGGCCTTCTCGACCATGCCGCAGAAGGTATCCTTGTCAAACAGCGGCCGGATGTCGCCGGTCATGTGACCTCCGGTATCCGCCTTCATGTCACCGTGCACGATGAGATCCCGCATCTCCTCCAGCGAGCGCAGGGCACGGTTATAAGAGACGTCCAGCTCGGAGAGCTTGACGTTGGCGATGAGTACAATCTTCTGACGGAAATTGTCAAAGCAGATGACCCGGTCAAAGAGCATGAGATCGGTGTCCTGGAAGCCCTCGGTGTCCTCGGCATCCAGATTCAGCACCGGCTCTGCATACTTGATGTAGTCGTAGGCAAAGTATCCGACCAATCCCCCCGTAAAGGGCGGGAGGCCTTCAATGACCGGGCTTCTGTACTGCCTTAGGATCTCCCGGATTACTGTGCCCGGGTGGCCCGAAGCCATGGGAATGCCGTCCACGCTCGTCTTTCCGTCCTTGCAGGTGATGAGCATCTTCGGCTCATAGCCCAGGAGGGTGAACCTTCCCCAGTGCTCGTTGTCCCCTGCACTCTCCAGGATAAAGCAGTGGCGTGACACGTTCATGAGCGCGCGCATCACCGAGATCGGCGTGCGCTCGTCGGAGAGCAGGTCCAGGCTCACAGGCGCAATGTCATACTTCCCTTCATCGCGCAGCTTCTCCAGTTCTTCCCTCGTAGGATACGTCATACTCGCCATAGGCGCCTCCTTACTCCTGCAGGGATAAAGAAAATCCCTGACAGGTTCTTCCTGTCAGGGACGAAATTGCTTTTTTGCTCTTCCGCGGTGCCACCCTGATTTGCAGCTACACTGCACACTTGCGGGATACCAACATATCCCCGGCCCGTGACGCCGGCCTCGCGTCGCTGGATACTCGGCATCCGCCTTTCCCCGCGCCCTCCGTGAACCATTTGACAGCCTGTGTTTCATCCCATTCGCAGCATCGGGGACTCTCTGTGCAAGCATAACTGCCGTTACTTTCACTTCAACGGTTTCTATGAACTTGGCGCAATGCTACCACCACGGGGCCCTGCATGCAAGAGACGAAGCTGTACTTTTGTTGTTTTTGTGCTGTTTTCGGTATTTTTCGACATGTCCAGGCTGTTTTTCCCTGCCTGTTCACCGAGCGCATGCATGCACAGTGCCATATTGTCCGGGACAATTCCTTGTTTTCAATTGCCCCGCCCTGTGATAGGATGCGTGCAGCAAACGCCCGGCAGGGCAAAAAGGAGTCCCGGAATATGATTGATACCGCTCTTCTTCCACTTCCCTCCACCGAGCCTTCCCCCGTGCAAAAGCTGATGCGCGAGCGCAGGTTTGGCATGTTCCTCCACTTTTCCGTCAATACCTTCGGCAACGTGGAGTGGTCCGACGGCGGCATTCAGGCCGCGAGCTTTCAGCCTACCGCCATTGACGCAGACGGATGGGTAAAAACCGCCCGGGATGCCGGCATGAAGTACGTCATTGCCATCACCAAGCACCATGACGGCTTCTGCTGCTGGCCGACAAAGACCACCGAGTACTGCGTGCGCAACGCACGCAACAAGACCGATATCATCCGTGCTGTGCGCGAGGCCTGCGACAAGTACGGCATCCAGTTCGGTCTCTACTACTCCCTCTGGGACCGCTCCGCCCCGGAATACCAGCGGGATTTCACGGGCGAATACATTCCCCTTATGCTCCGCCAGCTCACCGAGCTTCTGGACGGCACCTACGGCGAGGTCTGCGAGCTCTGGCTAGATGGCACCTGGGACAAGAAGCGCACCGACTGGCAACTGGAGGAGGTGTACTCCCTTGTCCGCCGCCTGCAGCCAAACTGTGCCGTGGGTCTTAACCACACCGTCGGGGACGACTTCGATGTCGCCGGTTTCCCGGATGACAAGTGGCAGCCCATGTACGTCAAGGAGGGCGACCCGCTGCGCATGTGGCCGACGGATTTCCGCCTGTGGGATCCCTATCCCCCGCGCGCGGACGATCCTAAGCTCTTCACCTTTGCCGGGAAGACCTACTATCTCCCCTTTGAAATGACTGTCTGCTCGCGCGAGGGTTTCTCCTGGTTCTACTCCAACATCTATGAGGACAAGCCCTTCACCGACGTGGACAAGGCCGTGGAGGATATCCGGCGCTGCTGGTCCACCGACGGGTGCGCCGTCATCAACATGCCCCCGGACATTCACGGAAAGCTTGTCCAGGGTGATGTGGATCATCTCATGCAGATTGCCCAAAAGCTTGGCGTAGCCAACATCTGATTTCCCCGGAGGACACCGCATCTAGCGGTGTCCTCCTATTCATTCCGTTTGGACAAACAGATCATCCAGAACGACCTGCCCACTGACAATACCGCTGTATTTGTTCTGCTTCAGTCCATACGTGGAGATAAAGATGATCTGCACGGTCTTCTTTGTCTTCGTATGTTCACGAAATGATTCCCGTCTTGACCGCAGCTTGACATCGTAGTCTTTATCGATTGCGTACTCACGCTCGGAATACTTGATCTCACACAGGTCGATGACGTGATCCTTTCTGTCGATCACAAGATCTACCTGTGCTCCATCCTCATTTTCATTTCCTCTGACAGACCAGGTGGATTCCTCGGTAAGCACGCCCGAGATCCCGATTCGATGCTTGATTTGCGGAATATGGTCCTTGCATACCATCTCGAACATCAGCCCCGCCCATACATATCTGGTCGGAGCGCCTGTGGAATGTGTCCAGAAATGCTCATCCAGTCCATTCTGCCCCTTAATAAAGCGAAGATAGAACCACGTGTAATAATCCCGCAGCTGATAGTACACTTCCTTCTTCTTTCCAAACTGAGAAGTCACACCGATAAAACCGGAGGCAATCAGATCCCGTAGTTTTTCAGAAAAAGCGCCATTGTCTGAAAGACCTGTCTTTTCAATGATCTCGTTGCGTGTCATTCCGCTTCTCCTGATGCTCAACGCCTCTACAATTTGGATGTATTGATCACTGTTCGTAAAAAGTGTTCTGTAGAGTTGCTGGAATTCATTCCATAGTTCAGACCGCTTGCGGAAAAAGAGGTTATCAATGTTATCGCTCAGGCTTCTTTCCGGGCGCAGGAGGCTAAGATAATAAGGGATACCACCCATGATCATGTAGCATTCTGCAAGATCATACCTCGACCACTCTATTCCCCGTGAACGCAAGTATTCTTCCGTCTGCGACAGGTTAAATGGCTGCAGGCATATGCTGCAGGTCTGCCGGTCAAACAAGCCTCCTTTGTTCTCAAGGATATTCTCAACGATCCATGAGGCTGCTGAGCCGCATACAATGCAAATCATGTTGTGTCTTGCGCATCCATAATCATTCCAGAAATGCGAAAACGCGTTTAAAAATCCGGAATGTGCTGTGTCCAACCATGGAAACTCGTCAAAGAAGAGAACGCATTTTTCCTGCTCCGGCAGGGTGGATATATATCTGCGCAATAACTGAAACGCCTCAGCCCAGCTTTCCGGGGTGCGAACCGTTTCTCCTGTATGGCCAGACAGCTCTTCAGCAAAATTGTAGAGCTGAATGTCTTTCTTTTCTTTGTATGAACCTGTTAGCTTGAAATCAAACCTGCCATGAAAGTATTCGTTGATGAGATAGGTTTTCCCGATACGGCGCCGACCGTAGAGAATAATCAATTGAGCATTTGTCTCTCTCATGCAACTGTCAAGACGCCGAATTTCGTCTTTTCGCCCGATCAAATTCTGGAGCATTGTTCATACCTCCTTTTATCAAGGCAGATCTGCCTTCGGTAAACTCAGCAGTTCTTATGCCCTTTGTCTCAGAAATCTGAAAAGGGAACCTGCGTATCCTGAACGAAGGGAATGGTCTTGTTCTGGGTTTATGAATCGCCTGAGCAGATTGTATGCCAGTTTCCGACGATATTCAAGCATTTTTTCGTCGGAACATCATCGAAAAATCTGGTTTCCGACTGAATACTTAAAAAAAATCGACGGTAAACTCACATATACTGATGATTCCGACAAGCGATGGAGTGTCAACCGGAACGCAACATGCTCCCCTTTGGTAACTGAGCGCACTCTTTTTTTCCTCCCCCACGGTTCTGGTGTGAATGCTCGCCCCTGTTTTGCGGCAAACTAGGCGGGAAGGCATAATGGTGCCGGTGTTCACCATACTCACACGGGAGCCGGATGAAAGCATTGCTTTTATCCACGACCGCATGCCGGTGATCCTGCCGGGAGATGCTGTCAGGGAATGGATCCGGCCTAACGGAAAGCCGGAGGACATTCTGGGCGCTAAGCGTGATGGGTTTTGAAAAGGCGTGAGGTAATGACAACAATTGAATCCGTGGCACTTTAATGAATCACCGCATTAAAGTAAAGAGTTTCAAAAAAGAGTGGCCGTGGCCACTCCTTATTACCCCGTCAGTTTGGCGGGGGATTTTTGATTGTGTGCATCGTATAAAAACATATGCATCTGATCTGTGGTCGATGCGTCACAGCTGGAAAGCCCTGTTAATCGACGGATTAGAGTGTGGAACCATCCGTGTATGGCCACGGTTCCGTGCTGAACGGAATGTCGTTTTCTGCAGCGTAGGTTTCTGCATATGATCCTGCTTCACCGTAGATTGTTAGATTGCTATAATTGCTAAATACTTTGCTCCCTATGCTGGTCACCGATCCAGGAATCTTGATAGCAGTAAGACGATTGCACACATAAAACGCCTGATCTCCAATTTCTGTTACTCCCTCTGGAAGCGTTACGCTTGTTAGACTAGTGCAACGTTCTAGAGCCCGGCTTCCAATTGTAGTTACTCCCGCAGGGATTGTAATACTGCTTAGACTACTGCAGCCGTAGAAAGCCAGACTTCCTATTTCCGTTACTCCCTCGGGGATTATTATGCTAGTTAGGCTACTGCAACTCGAGAAAGTCCGCTCTCCAATTGTCGTTACTCCCTCTTGAAGCATTACACTGGTTAGATTGCTGCAATATGAGAAAGCTTGCTTTCCTATTGTCGTAACTCCCTTGGGGATTGTTATACTTGTAAGGCTACTACATCCGGAAAAAGCTGCGTACCCAATTTCTGTTACCCCCGCTGGTATTGTTATGCTTTTTAGATTGCCGCAATAGTAGAATGCACTGTCTCCAATTCTCGTTAATCCCTCTAGGATTGTTATGCTGGTCAGATTAGGGCAGCCGCCGAAAGCAAAGTTTCCAATTGTCGTTACACCCTCTGGAAGCGCTACGTTTACTAGGCTACTGCAACCATAAAAAGTCTGGTACCCAATTGCCGTTACACCCTTTGGAATGTCTATACTGGTTAAGCTACTGCATCCGTAGAAAGCATAATCTCCAATTGTTGTGAATCCCTCCTGAAGCGTTACACTGGTTAAGCTACTGCAACCATAAAAAGCTGATTTGCCAATTGCCGTTACTCCCTTGGGGATGTTTATACTGGTTAGGCTACTGCAGTCACTGAAAGCACCTTCCCCAATTGTTGTTAATCCCTCTTGAAGCGTAACATTGGTTAGGTTACTGCACCCGTAGAAAGCATCGCTTCCAATAGTAGTTACTCCCTCTGGTATCGCAATGCTCGTTAGGCTACTGCATTCCCAGAAAGCATAATCTCTAATGGTCATCAATCCCTCTGGAAACGTGATGCTGAATAAGCTGCTACAATCCCAGAAAGCATGACTTCCAATTGTCATCAGCCCCTCTGGGAGTGTTACAGTTGTTAGGTTGCTACAATGAGAAAATGCATCTTCTCCAATTGTCGTTAATCCCTCTGAAAGCGTTACATTGGTTAGGTTACTGCATTCTGAGAATGTACTAAGTTTGATTTCCGTTACTCCCTTGGGAATTGCTATGCTGCTCAGGCTACTGCAGTTGCGGAAGGCCTCGTACCCAATTATCGTTACACTTTCTGGGATTGTTAGGCTGGTTAGGCTACTGCACCCGTAAAAAGCTCGTTCACTAATTTCCGTTACTCCCTCAGGGATAGTTATGCTTGTTAGGTTACGACAATCGGAAAAAGTACCGTAGATAATTTTCGTTACTCCCTTTGGGATTATGATGCTTGTTATGTTACTGCAGCCACGGAAAGCGCTGTACCCTATGGCTGTTACTTGTATTCCATCAATCTCAGTCGGAATAATCACTTCTTCCTGCTCACCAGTATAGCCGGTTACCTGATATGTACCGTCCCGTTGTAACTCCATAGTAAACAGGCTTGGATCTGTGTATTCAACTTCCCTACTGTATCCATGTTCGGAAAGCCAGGTGTCCGCATAAGTGCCTGTAGAGACTTTTGCTGTGAGATCATTCCGACCACTGAACGCATCATCAGCGATCTCTACGAGGCTGCTGGGCAGATTGATCTTTGTCACGCTACTGTTCGCAAACGCCCTATCGCCAATTTTCTCAATACCTTCCGGGAGAACCACTTCATCAATGCTGGTATCCCCGTAAAAGGCCTCTTCCTCAATCTCTTTTACCCCCCCGGGATAGTGAGAACCGAGGCAGAGGCAACAGTACATAGACACACAAGAATTAGAAGAACAACCAAAAATCGTTTCACCCAAGATCAACCCCCTGTATTTAGTCAACCGATTTTAGTTAAATATTAGACAAAATACAAGGGCTGTATTATCGCTTAACCGATTAAGTTGTTAAATTCCACAGAGGAGGAACTTATCCCCCTCCTGAATATTACGCTTCAATCAACTCCTCAACCCTCACCCCATAATAATTACAAATCTGAATCAGGTCATCGCTTGTAACAGCGTTTTTCTCGTCAATCGCGCCGCTTTCCCAAGAGTCAATGTCTTCAACGTTCGTCCTAGCTTCGCTGCCATCTGCTCTACTGTATCCCCAGCGGCGGTGCAGACGGAACGTACTCGTTCTGAGAAAATAGCTGGATTGAAAGCAGTGCGCAGCTGTATGATTGAAAGGGGTGTACCTAAAAATTCTTGGTACTCTAAATGGGGTCATGAATTTCCGATCCGTCACATCAAAGGCAATGGGGATCTCATGTTCGGCGTCCACGCCCAGTTCTTTTGCCATCTCCCGGTACATTTCCTCATGGGCACGCACGCCGTCCGCCGGATGTACGTTCAAAGAAACATGCATGCCACGATCATGAAGTTCTTTCATCATAGCGGCAGGGTCGGGGAAGAACGCACGGTTCCAGGTATAGCCAGTCCACCCTTTCCCATATTTGGGGTCGATGTCCACCAGATGCCAGTCCATATCCTGAATGCCTACAGCAATGGGAATATGCTCATCCCGGAAACGATCCATGAGCTGCATATACTCTTCCTGCGTGTAACGATAGAAGCGGCTCCACCAATTGCCCAAGGCATATCGCGGGATCATGGGCGTTTTACCGGAAAGCTCATAGAAGAAATTGAGACAGCCCAGATAATCCCTGCCGAAGGCCATAAAATACAGATCCACTCTTCCTTCTTCGGAGGGCGTTACCCAGCCATCCTCGCAGAACACCAGGGATTGACTGTCGTCGATCACAGAAAACCCGTTTTTGGAAAGCAGGCCATAACACAGTTCGATCTTATGATCCGGCACGCCCCAGATATCATTGTCATCCATGGAATCCCGATACACCGTATCGCCCACAGCGTTATCCAGTGTAGGCGCGGTGCCCAGCAAATTACCTTCCCGCAGGAAGGCTTCGTCGCCATAGAACCAAATCCCGGTTTTTCGCAGATACGGATTGCCAATCACCTGTACCGTCAGGCCATTGCCAGAGAACGGCTTTTTGTCATAGGTCAGGATCAGATACTTTGTTTTGATTTCCAGTTTCTCGGGGCTGTCGTTCACAGTAAACTCAGGCACAGGAAAACGCCGGTTCAGCACAATCTGTGTTTCCTGATCCACGAAATGTCCGGAAGAAGAATACTCCATACGCAGCACATGCTCATTCAATACGGTAAAGCGGTACTTATCTCCCTGAATCACGGCATGGGGATCAGCGGCGGAGTAGGGGTTCTTCCCAAATGTATGCACTTTTTTCATCCTCTCTGTCTCTGCACATTGCGCAAAGATAGCCAATTATTGATCCGGCATCATGGTAAGAAATCCAGAGAAAACCAGCAAACCGAATTCCGTTGCTTTTATTGCAAAAAATGCAATAATCGCAGTATTGTCCTCTGCAAAAGATGAGTGCGTATCCGGAATAGTTGGACAATTTCAAGGCAAGCCGCGTGAAGCATTCCACCCATTCAACCACAGATAACCGCAACACATGCTTTATAAAGTTCGGTGCCGGCCACCTCGATCGTCACTCGCCCATGCTTAACCTCTCCAAAAGGCAAAATCTCTGCCCTTACCGTCAGCACGTTTTTTACGCCAGAAGTCAACCTATGGACTGAGCGGATCTCCCTTCCGTCGGGCTTTGGGTTTTTTGCTCTCACACCACGCTGCCACATACTTGAACACAGAATCATCTGCGTTCTTTTCAGTGCACTTCTTTCCTGTCGATCATCCCATAGAAAACGACCAGGGACTGTCTGGTCATCTGCCTGCTGTTTTCCGGTTTTCCAGAAGCCCTGCTTTCCCCGGTTGCCGTATGCGCCTTTCCCGAGTAGAATACACCCGTTACCAGTCAGGAGGTATTCGCGATATGACCCACATCATTTACCTTGCAGGCGGCTGCTTCTGGGGTGCTCAGCACTATTTTGATCTGATTCCCGGCGTGGTTTCCACGCGCGTGGGCTATGCCAACGGAAAAACCGAAAACCCCAGCTATGAGCAGGTGAAATATGAGCATACCGGCCACGCCGAGACGGTGGAGGTCAGCTTTGATCCCCAGTCCATTGATCTGGATGAACTGCTTGACATGTATTTCCGCGTCATCGACCCCGTGTCCGTCAATCAGCAGGGGCACGATATCGGCGAGCAGTACCGGACCGGCATCTACTATACCGAGGAAAGCGATCTCCCCGTGATCCGCGCGTGCCTGGATGCCCTGCAGAAAAGCTACGACAAACCGCTTGCCGTGGAGTGTGAGCCGCTCTCTCAGTTCTTT
>JAFUZB010000286.1 GCA_017476845.1 Clostridia bacterium | reverse complement strand
CTGGATATGATGAAAAAAACAGTTATAGCTTTTACGTGTTTGATCTGCATCCTGGTGTTTTCTATGAGTGCTTTTGCGGAAAATGCGACTCTAACAACTGGAGTATATACGGGCAACTTGACTACACTCGAGATTCCTAAAACCGTTATTATAACCAACACCGATGAGAGCGTCATTAATGTTTATGAGCCGAAGATAACGTATACATACACCATTGAACCTGCAACAGTGAATGCAACTGTGACATCGGGTACGGATTCACTGACAATTTCATCCGGTGTTTCAGGTGCGATCACTATTGATGGAAATCCCGCCTTTGGTGATAGCAAAGTTACATTGACAAATGGAACAGGCACGTCAACCAAGCCTATTGTTATTTCTGTTACCCCGAAAGAATTTCAAAAGCCCGGTGTCTTTCGGTATGTGATCAAGGATACAACCGAGGATGCTAAGCTGAGCAATGCAGGTATTATTCGGAAGAGTGAATATACGAAGGAATACTATTTGGATGTCTATGCCGGTTACAAGGATGGAGAGGTAAAAACTGCAGATCAACTTGAAATCAAGGGATATGTCCTCTCGGCAACAAACGCATCCATGAACGATAAAACAGCGAAAATGACCGGATTTGACGCAACAACAGAGGGAACGAATGTTGGGGTTAGTGATGCGACAATCACTGCTTCTGGCGCAGATACCTACCCAACAGTGAATGTGCTTATCAAGCACCTTGTGGATGGGAATATGGCAGATGCCACCTATGAATTTCCATATACTGTCAGTGTGACCCAGAATAGTGGAGCGAAATATATCGGGGTGGCATCATCAACAACAGAGACAAGTGAAGGAGATACCACTGTCAACTTAAAGCATGGTGAGACGTATCGGCTGGTTGGGCTGAATTCAACGGCATCGATCGCAGTTCAGGAAGGAAACACCTCATCTGATCCATATAAGATTTCTGCTATTGATGAAAAGACAAACACGAAAGCAGAGGTTGGAACCTACAGTAATGATACGAAAACTTATACTATCTCTGCACGTGGATTGACAACGAGCCGGTCTTCGAGTGCTGTGACACTAAAAGCGACCGGTGAAAACATCTATGAGTTTGTTTTTACCGATACGTTGACAAGTGTTTCGCCGACAGGCCTTGCTATGCGTGCAATGCCGTTTGCAGTGCTCTCTGCCATCGCTGTGTTGATTCTTTTGTTCTTCAGACGGCGCAAGGATGAAGAACAGTTAAGCTATTAAGTACAAAGTGAAGTGAATCCTGGTATTGGCCCTGGCAGTGTCGTGTGCTGCCAGGGCCATAGGGATTGACTTAAGGAAGGCATGGATATGATACAAGCAAATGCAAAAAGTGGGTGCATACTGAAAGTATGGGGGAAATGCACACTGGTTTTCTTTGCCATACTGGTTTCTGCTATTCTTCATACGCTTGCCTACAGTGAAGAAGCGCTTGCTCTGCAAGAACAGCACGTCTTTGTCTGCGAAAGAGAGTTTACCTTCATTGGCGAAATGCCGAAAAATGTGGACATAATGGTTCAAGCGACTGCGCCAGAAACCTATGATATTACCATGTGGGCGAATGGCAAAGAATTTCAGCCATCTTCACCGGTGTATGTAGTTGTCACGAATGAAGACAACGAGATGACAGTTCTGCACAGTGTGGATGGGGAATGGGAGTATGTGCCTTCCATCTATACGGGAAAACATCTTTCGTTCAATGCTTCCCATTTTTCGGTATACGTGCTTTCTCGTTCGCTGGAGCTTTCAGAACATGCCATCGTGGCGAGTCTATTGCAAGACACAGATATACCGGTGATATACAGTTTGAATGATCACCTGTGGACAGCTGAACAACTGAGTGAACGATATGATATCAATCTTCCAACAGCCCTTCGCTCGGGTCCTCTACAAACACAGGTTGAACAGATAGAAAACACGATCCGTGAAATGCTGCCTATGGATGTTAATGCATCTCCAGAAGTCAATGCGAGTTGCATAGGTACTGCAAAGGATGGGGATATAGAACGCAAACGCATACAATCGTTATATGCCGTTGGGGATCGAATTGCGTATCTGTCGAGTTGGATGGACAAGTCGTTGCTCATCGCTGACACAGATGAAGGGGTATCTGCACGACAAGAGGTAGTACGGATGATAGAAGAGAATCAGTCCTATCTACATGATGCAGAGAAGGTTGTAATAGAGATAGCGATCTCAACACTTGCACCGGAAACAAAGCCAAAGGAAGGTACAGCGGCACAAACTATCAGGCTTCGTTTGCAGGACAGTCAGGACGAGACGGAAATTGAGGGGTTATTTGTACTCGAAGATGCGCAGGGGGAAGCTGTTTGGCAATCTGATTCTATGGGTTCGAGTTTCATTATTGACGTAGATAAACTCGAGGAGGGACAAACATACTATCTGACGCAGACTGCCTCTTCGGATGGGTATGTAGTGCCTGAGACTGGATGGCGTCTTCAGATGAGGGATGGAGAATGGGCAATCAGTACTCTTTCATCAGATGATGACCGTGCAGAAGAATTATTCGTTTCCATTGAAGATGGAAATGTTGACATAAGAAATGAAAGAATACGCTACCTTAATATAACCGTGGGCCCAACAGAACCGCCGTTGAGATTAACATTGCATTATTATGAGGTTGACTTGGAGGGAAAGTATCATGATCGGAGTATTCTATACCCCTCTGGAGATTATGAAGAAATTGAATTGGTATACACAGACACTTATGGAGTAACGCGTAACAAAATATCGACAGCATTCACTAATGTTCTTCCTGATTATGCAGTTAGTGGAGTCTATCTTGGGAATATCATAGGTAATGAGCTCGTTATCACTCGCGAACTTAAAGAGGATATTTTGTGGTATTCTGCGAATGGACTTATGCTAGGAGATGAAAGAGTTGATGAATTTACAGGCTTGCAAGAACTGATATGTATATACTATCCAAAATATAGGGAGATACCTCTTCATATTGTCATAAAGATGGGAAAGGATCAATATGAAATCTGTGATGAGTTAAGATCGACTGAAGTTAAGACGATTGCATATTCAGGAACAAGCTTAGCTACAACAGAAACCAACAAAAAAGATGTTCTTCAAGCTTCTATTGTAGATCAATATGGATTTATTGCGCTGTATTATGGAAAGACTTGGGATGAGCACAGTATAACTGAAGTAATAAGTCTCACAAACAGAATGCAAGGATTCAACGTGAATGATACAGATGAATACATGTCCGGGAATGATCAACTATTCTATGTTTTTTATAAGAGTTCGCGGACTGTCGATGTACATTTGATTGAGTTTACAGAAAATGGTTATGAGGACCGAGATATCCAATGGGAGGTACAGTCTATAGAGATACCAGAGAGAACAACCTATCCATCTGACTATGAGGTCAGCAAGGTTTTGGACGATGATTATCTGTTATATCAAGCGGTTTTAGCTTCAGGAATAAATCAACTGGGATCTGGAAAAGTAATCGTAAGGTATAAGAATTCTGAAGATGGTCTCATGACGCAGGGGCAAACAGAAACCAAATATAGACTCGATTCAGGTGAAATCTATTATATATACTTCAAAAAGATGAGAACACTGCCTGTGGTGTACGCAGAAAGAAATCAAAGCGGCATACATGTTGTTACTAATTTATCCGAGAGCCGTGTAGCAAATGTAGTGTGCTCAACAGAAGAGAGTGTACGCAGGGAGAATATAGGACAGCCCGAATATGCGACAGTGAATGCTGATGGACAGATCAATTTCCGCCCTAATTACATGTTTGGCTTGATGAAGAAGGGAGACCAGATCCGCGATGTTATCTTGTGTGATACCTTCCCTGAACTGGTGAATTCTTGGAACAGAATTAAAGGAACATACCAGACAAACGGGAAGAAACAAACGGCTTCATTCGACCTTGTACCTTCTATTGTTGTACTTTACGACAACACGCTAGATACGGCACCCGCATATCTGCGTATTTCAAATCACACACGAGACAAGCAAGCGACATACACATTTAAGCTGAGCGTTGCAGGAGGGGCATATACCAATTCACTGATCATATCATCAGAACGCGAGGGATCGTATGTGACTGCAAGTGAAGGTGAATACACATTCTCTCTGAGCCCAGAAACTTCAAAGACGGTGTATCTACCAGGAGCCGGAAATATGCAGTATACGGTCAGAATCTTTAATTTTGATGGACACGAGATTACCGCAGCGACAATGGATGAATCGGAATTGCAACTGGGGGTGCAACCGACTTCGGATTAATTGTCGGGTATCCTACCTGTTGGTGCTACATACTTTTGGAATTCTGCAACGGACAATCGATTTTTGTCGCTTCAACGGGATCAATATACAGATATCTCTCTTGAAGATCAAATCGTGCGTATACCTGCTCCTACGGGGATGGATGATCAGTTCTTTCCCTGGTTGATGATCAGCTTAAGCTTGGTTGGCATGCTGGCTGTAATGCTTGTGATCAGGCGCAAACAAATCTGATAACGGAGTTTGTTAACTGGTGAATGCATCGGAGAGAATAAACACTGTGTGGTTAACGCAGTTAAGGCTGAGGCAGTATGGCGAAAGTACCGAGTAAGTCGGAGGAGTCTGCTGTGAAACCACATGTGCCTACCGGTCTGTTTATACCAAGCAATCTGGAGGATGAAGAAACTATGACATATGAAGATTTCCTGGATATGCTGAAAGAGAAGGCAAATGAAGAGCTGGGATTTGAGCTGGACAAAATGACGTTCTATCCGAAAGGATACACAAGTATGGATCCTCAGACACGAGAGTGGATCAATGACTGCAATCGCAGATTTAGCGGAGACAAGAGCGGCACATTGTCAGACGGCATTCTTATGGAGGATTTCCTAAGCATGGAAACACCTTTGGGCGGTATATCCGCAGAACATCGAATCGCCACCGCAAAGATGTATGAGGATGCCCTGGCTCACGGTTTTGATCATGCCTTTCGTAATATCAGCGAGCTTCAGAAGAACTTGCAGGCTGCGGATGTCAAACAGGAGCAGCTCTACCAACGAAATAGCGGAAATTATGAAAAGATCCGGCCTCATCTGATTATCCGCCCACTGAACTTTCAACTTCATCAGCAGGAGTTGAAAGGTTGCGTCTATAGAGCAGTAGGGGATTTTGTCCTGTGTCTGTATCATCTGATAAGTGATGAGAACCAAATGCTGATTACCAGTAAGATTAAACGCGAAGAGATACGAGAATGGGGAATGGAAAACCGGGAAGCAAAAATCATTGATGATGCGATTGAAAACACGGCGCGAATCTATCCAGCTTGTGTGTATGATTCCCGCAAAGGAAAAGAGGCAGATTTCCTGTCTGGTGAATTTACGGAGAAGGATATCACCATCATGGGGCAGCTACTTCTCTCTACATTCAAAACGACAAATGGAGCCGCAGCCATCTTCTATCCAGGTGTAATGCAGAAAATGAGGAAGATCATCGGCGGTGATTTTCAGGTGGTATTTATGAACATCAACGACGTCATGATTTTTCGAAAAGGGAATAAGATGGCCAATTATTTCGCTCAGTCTGCGAAAACATCCGGGAAATTGGGTGAGATGCTTTCCGAAAAAGTTTACATGTGCGATGGCGAAAGTCTGTGTTTGAATGGAAAAACGGCATGACCGATGATCATGTCCGTAAACGAAAATGATAGTGGCGCGCAGTTGATGTATGCGCGTCTTTTTCTGTGGAAAACTGAGAAATGGAAGACAAAAAGAAAACTCCATCCATAAAGGATAGAGTGATCTATCGTCTGAATCAGACAGCAGCCTTTGCCAGCTGTTTTGCCATGCGCGCCTTTTTACGGTTTGCTGCGTTCTTGTGAATAACACCCTTAGCAGCAGCCTTGTCAATCGCGGAGGTGGTCTTGCTCAGCTGAGCACCAGCATTAGCAGCATCTGCAGCAAGCGCAGTATTGAACTTCTTAACAGAAGTACGCATACCATTCTTCACCATACGGTTCTGCAGGGCTTTCTTGGCGCTGACCTTAACACGTTTCTTAGCGGACTTGATATTCGGCAACTCTTTCACCTCCCCAAAGAACTTGATGATATAAAATCACCGCACATTATGATAGCATGAAAGCAAACAAAATGCAAGAACTTTTTTCTCACGGTATTTGCACGAAGGATATAGGCCACGGTATCTGTCAGGACGTCGAAGTGTATTTTGCAGTCCAAGAGTACAGCAATCCCTTACGTAGATGGAAAACAAAAAAACGCCTCACAAAAAAAGGCGCAGTCCACCTATGGCATCTCATGGGCTGAATTGGATTCCGCAAGACAGGGGATCTTTGGTCGTATGTCTAAGGCTTGCTAACCTGCAATGCCTTCAAAGGTTCGAAGATAAGCATCTTTATCAGGTCCGGCCTTGCTTCAATCTTGACTCTTGACACTTTCATTGAGTG
>JAFUZB010000285.1 GCA_017476845.1 Clostridia bacterium | reverse complement strand
GGTGCGGTTCTGCTTGCACATGACGATTTCCCCATCCGCGCTTCCACCCAGACCACGAGTACCGGAGATCATCTCAAAGACGTCAGTTGCCTTCTGCTTTCGTGTGTGATGCACCAGCAGGATGCAAAGGCCGTTGGCGTCTGCATATTGCTTCAGCTCATAGATCACATCAGAATCCTTGGCATAACTCCAATCCGCGAACGCTTCCCGCACTTTCTGGAGCGTGTCGATGATGATGAGCCGAATATGCGGGTGCTCCCGACGATAGCTCTCCAGCTCTTCGACCAGGCCCTCGCTCAAATGTTTGCAGTTGATCGCGATATACATGCGATCTGTTGTTTCGGTATCGAAAATCCGTAAGAAGCGCCGCTGCAGCCGGTCCTTGGTGTCCTCCAATGCGAGATAGAGCACCTCGTCGCCAGAGGTGTTCAAGCCCCATAACGGCTGCCCGGTTGCAACGGTGTACGCGAGCTGCAGAACCAGAAAGGACTTGCCGATCTTCTCTGCCCCGGCGAGCAGATACACACCCGGATAGAGCAGCCCATCCAGGATTGGTGGACGGGTTTCATGCTCTTCCTCCATCAACTCTGTGATCGTCACCGCATGGATCCGATTCGGATCATGCTGCCGCGTAAAAGAGTTGTACTCCCGCATGATCTCCGAAAAGTTTTTCTTGCCATCCGGCTGGGATTGCGCTATACTGACCTCAGAGTTCATATCGAATGGCTGTCCCGCCTCTGTTGCTGCAGAGGGCATCGGGGCGGTCATTTCTTTTTGCATTGTGTTCATTCTTTCTCTCCTTCGATTTGTAAGCCGTAAAACTTCTGCAGGAAGTACTGCGTCGGACATCGTCCAGCAATGGTGATGTAGCCCGCCGCTTTTAGCTCTCGATTCATGCCCTGTACGATCTGATAAGCTTTGCTGCGGCTGACGCCGAGGATTTCCTGCACATCCGCGGCGGTCACAAACTGCGCTCTCAAATGGCATCCCTCCTTTCTTGGTGAAAGATTTGTACTATTGATTCGTTTTTCATTCCTGCAATCAAGAAATACGAACTTTAAGTACACATTTATTATAAGAACTATTAGTGCACTTGTCAATATCAAAAAGCATAAATATGTACTTGAAATTCGTAATTTATTGTGATATGATATGGATGAGGTGAATTATGATGGCAAAAATCGATGAATCCACCATCGGCCTTCGAATCAAACTGCTCCGCAAATTGAAGGGGCTAAGCCAGCAGGAATTGGCAGACATTCTCGGGAAATCCCTTCGCACCGTCCAGAAGTATGAAACCGGGGAAATTGAGGTCTCGATTGCGATGATCAATCAGCTGGCCGAGGTGCTGGACACAACGCCAACCTATCTGCTTGGCTACGATTCGCAGATCGAACCAATCCGCAGTCTGGCAGACGTGATGAACTTCCTGTTCCATATTAACCGGGTTGAGGGACTAGATTTCCGCATCGATGTCCGGAGACCGCCACACTACAATGAGTGGGAATGCTCACTGACCTTCAATGGGAAAGCCAAAGAGGCAACCTATAACGCGGATATGTGTCTGTTCCTGGAGGAATGGGAACGAAACCGCGATGCCATGCGCAGCAATGCCTCTACCTATACGGCACTTCACAAATGGGAGGAAAAAACGCTTGCGTATTATCAGGCGACTGCCGTGAAGTACAAAGAAGAAGTGGAGTTGTCGGTTGAAGAACAAGCGGAAAAACGAAAAGCGTATTTGAATGCTCTGTACCTGCAGGACGGCGACAACTAATCATGTCAAGGTCTGAGTCTGAAAGAAAGGAGAAGCAATGTCAGTCACAAAGGACAGTAAAACCGGAAAATGGATGTCTCAGATCCGTGTCACGGACTGGACCGGCAAAACCATCCACAAAAAGAAGCGCGGCTTCCAGACCAAGCGGGAAGCCCTGCAATGGGAACATGACTATATCAGCCAGGCAACTGCAAGTCTTGGGATGACCTTCAAAGACTTCATGGAGCACTATATGAAGGACATGGAGAGCCGTCTGAAGCCCTCCACCGTCGCGAACAAGCGCTTCCTGATTGAGTTGAAGATCCTGCCATTCTTCGGCAAGATGCCTCTCAATGAAATCAAGCCTACCGATATTCGCCGCTGGCAAAATGAGCTTACGAGCTATCGGAATGAAAAAGGTAAGCCGTATTCAGCTACCTATCTCAAAACCATCAACAACCAGATCACCGCCATCTTCAACTATGCTGTCAAGTATTACGGGTTAAAAGAAAATCCCTGCCACAAGGCAGGGAGCATGGGGAAGAAGAACGCGGATGAGATGCTGTTCTGGACCAAAGATGAGTTTCTGAAATTCATTGAGACTATGAAGGATCACCCTACCGGGTATGCGGCGTTTATGACCATGTACTATACGGGCATCCGCGAGGGTGAATTGTTGGCACTCACACCAGCAGACATAGATTTTGAAAACGGCACCGTCCGTATCAACAAAAGCTATCAGCGTCTGAATGGCGAGTATGTGATCACTACCCCAAAGACGCCCAAAAGCAAGCGAACCATCACCATGCCGGAGAGCTTGAAAACCTGTCTGAAAGCGTACATCGCCAAGTGCTATGGTCTTCAGCCCGATGACAGACTCTTTCCGCACACTAAATCGTTCCTTGGTCACGAGATGGAGTATGGTTGTGAGGCGTCTGGCGTAAAACGAATCCGCATTCATGATCTTCGGCACAGCCACGCGGCAGCGCTGATCGAGATGAATGTAGCTCCGAAGCTCCTGCAGGAACGGTTAGGGCATGAGCGCATCCAGACCACGCTCGACACCTATGGTCACCTGTACCCCAATAAGCAAGCAGAAGTAGCCAAGCAGCTTGACGACTTCATGTCCAAGAGCTGATGGCTGCAAAAAATGGATTTCGTGTAACCAAATGTAACCAACAAGAATAAGAAATCCCGGAAAATGCCGGTATATCAGCACTTTCCGGAACTCGGAAACCAAGAGATTTTTATCCCACTCGATGGGCTGTT
>JAFUZB010000284.1 GCA_017476845.1 Clostridia bacterium | reverse complement strand
TATTTCATCGGCAATCCACTGCGTATATTCAGAATCAAGATGAATATCGTGGGTTCTTACAACGAAAGGTCTCTTTTCTGGCATTTCTGTTCCCCCTCTTTCTATGAAAGAGATGAAGCTTGGCAAAGCGCTTCTCATTCTGGACGAAACCGTCTTTGATATTCTGGACGAGACATTACAATTGTCGGATGAACAACTTGAACTCTTTATCTCTGCTTTGATGAGTAAGGCCCTGCCGTTAATAACTTGTGCATTACCAATGCGGATAGATGATGTAATTCCAGTCCCCCAAAAGCGGATTCTTGGTTATATTGACGTTCTTGAGCTCCTCATCCGTGACTTTGATACCTGTCTCATATTCACTCAAATCCAGCGCCGCATTTACAACCAGTCCCGTCTTGGTCGTCGTTGAAGCAATAAGGCTCAAAACAATTTCAATCGTCTCCGACGGGCGCTCACACCAGTTTTTGGTAATATAGCTAAATAGTCTGTGCTCGATTTTGCTCCATTTGCTTGTTCCTGGTGGAAAGCAGGAGACTTCAATAGGCATGAGCAATTCGTCTGCCAGTTCTTGAAGCCCTTTCTTCCATAATCTTGAGTGGCTGGAATTACTCCCACCTCCATCTGCAGTAATATAGAGGTTGGTAGCATTGGGATATTTGTTCTCTCCCATGCTGTACCACCAACCGCGAATGGAGTTTACCGCAAAAACAGCTGTATCCGAGCTTATACCCACATTTACAAACCCTTCGTTATTTGCTATATCGTAGATACCATATGGCGCAACCGCAGGCTTGTTGGGATCCTTAAATTCATGATCTTGTGTCTCGATCGGCTGACCGATCGGCATAAATTCCACACCGCTATTCTTGAAATTGCCTATATTTTCCTTCTTCTTGCAATCTATCGATATGACAGGTTCCCCCGCATCCAAGTACTTCTGTACCGTCGCGTTGATATGCTTAAACTGAGTGTCCCTTTGCTCGGGATCTCGCTTCTTGGCATCGTCACTGACATCCCGCATTTTCCGGTTTAGCTGCAAACTATACCCAAGTTTTTTCAACAGGTCTCCCACCTTATCGTGATGGACGCTGAAACCTTCATTGCGTAATTCTTCAGACAGATTACGAAGGCTCTTAGTTGTCCATCTCAGAGGATTCATTGGATTCCCATATGTCTCAGGGTTTACAAGACGCTCCAATGCATCCAATATACCCGGTTGGCTCTCTTCTATGGGCTTTCTTCCTCCCCCGGGCGCACGAATTCGTGTCCTGTTGTTTACCGGTTCATGAGACTCCACTTTGTCATCACGGATCTCCCGAACCCCGGCACTAATGGTATTTCTATGCATGCCCGATATCGCGCTTATCTCTGTTATACCTCCCCGACCCAATGAGATAGCTTCGGCAGCAAGATACCGTCTCTTTTGGCTTTCATTCAAAAATGGCAGGACTGAATCAATCCTTGCTTTCAGTGTTGTATCCACATATCAGAGTATACTCCGAAGATGTGTTTTTGCACAAGTTGTTTTTCTACTTTTTCCTAAGTTACCCGAATATATCAGAGATGCGTTGTTCTGTGCATCATGTGCTGATCCCCGCGACTTAGATGCCATCTCGTAGACCTATCTTTGCCTGCTCGCGACAGAGGAGTTATGACCATTAGGCACGGTGACTTCCCTTGAAATATAAAGCATTAGAGCCATTTTTCGGTGGGAAGTGTCAGCTATTGTCCGCAAGGAAATGAGAAGCATTATGGTCGTCATCATACACCGTTACTCGCATGATAATTCTTCACAAGACTGTCGGCCAGTTCCTTCCTTAGCACACCGGGAAGCGTCTCCCGGAGTTCTTTAGCACTGTAATCCATGCTTTCACATCTGGTCGAATATCTTGTAAGGATTATACCATCTTGATGGTCTGATATCCACAAAGAGGAAAAGCAGTGCGCCCTCTCGCGCCCTCTTTGTGGCCTTCATTTTCTCCTTCTATAGACTTCTATGGGCCGCCTTCGCTTCCATGTTATCCATTGCAATACACGCATTCCTCTGCTATAGTGCACACGATATTCCGACGCTGAAAAGAAATGCATATACCAAAACGGTTTCTTCAAGTCACAGCGGAGGGAATTTAGGCTTTTTCACTTCATCCTACGAAAATGAACGCACCGAAATGCATACTTTGGGGAGGCCTACATGGGAAACTATCGCAACTTCAAGCTTGTCACCTACTTTGTCGCGCATGCCGCTGCCAGAGCTGAGCGAGAGGATCTGGAGAAGCAGATTCAATGGATGGAAAAACATCTGCGTCTTGACAAAGTCTACCTGGAACCGTACCGCGGAGAGCTTGCATCCGATGCCCAGATTGAGATGTGCAAAGATGTCCTGTCCGCCCATGGAATCGAAGTTGCAGGCGGTATCACCACTGTGATTCCGACGCCGGAAGGTGCCAAGCCTAAAGCCAGACTGTTTGACACCTTCTGCTATAACGATCCCGCCATGCGGGAGAGGCTCAAGGAAGTCAGTGCCATTACGGCACGTCATTTTGACGAGTTTATCATTGATGATTTCTTCTTCACCGGCTGCACGTGCGTAGACTGTGTCCGGGAAAAGGAAGCGTTCAATCGTGCCCTCGGAATCCAGGATGGCAGCTGGGAAAAGTACCGTTTGGACCTTATGCGAAGAGTCAGTCAGGAGCTCATGATTGCACCTGCGAAATCGGCCAATCCGAATTGCCGGATTACGATCAAATATCCCAACTGGGCGGAAAGCTATCAGGAGACAGGCTATAACCCGGAATCCCAACGGAAAATGTTTGACGCGATCTATACCGGCACAGAAACCAGGGATCCCGTGACCACCGATCAGCACCTTCCGCGATACCTGAGCTTTTCCCTCATGACGTACATGGAGTCCATGTGGCCGGGGCACAATGGCGGCGGCTGGTTCGATACCTTTGACATGCACATCACCGAGCATTACTTGGAGCAGGCCTACCTCACCGCATTCTCCAAGCCCCGGGAAATGATGCTTTTCTGCTTCCAGTCCCTTCTTCACAACCGTTTTACCCCGTCCCTCGGTTTCCAACTGGATCAGTTGGATTCGGTCCTTGACTACGCAGGGAACCCCACCGGAATTGTCTGCTATCTTCCGGATCACTGCCAGAGCGAAGACAATCTTCAGGATTTTCTCGGCATGAACGGTCTCCCGATCGTCCTCACTCCCTATTTTCCGGAGCAGGCCCCGCAGATCCTTCTCACCCGTTCCTCCGCCTGTGATCCTCAGATCGTCGAAAAGCTCGAAGCGTACCTGCGCGTACGTGGCGGCACCGCGATCATCACAACCGGTTTCCTGGAGGCCACCAAGGATCGGGGCATCGCACGCCTGACCTCCATCCGCCTCCGGGACCGCCATATTCTGGCCAACCGCTATCGTGTGGAAGCATCGGACAGTGCCCGCTGCACCTTCCCCTATGGCACAAAGCCCATCTCGCTTCCGGTCGCAGAATTCCGGAACAATGCTACCTGGGCGATTGTGAAAGGGGGCCATGAGGAAGAAAGCTACGGGATACTCCTTCGCGATCACTACTGCGATGGCACGCTGTACACGCTCTCCATTCCGGATGCCTATCCGGATCTGTACCAGCTGCCTTCTCCCGTCATCAGCCGCATCCGCGAGGCCGTGCCTGTCGAAGGTATCTGGCTGGAAGGACCAACCCACGTCAGCCTCTTCGTGTATGACAACGATACCTTCATCGTATACCCGTATGTCATGGACGGCGTTCAGAGGGAAATCGGAAGACTGCATGTGAAAAATGCAGATCACCTCTCCATTCCTGTCTCCGGAAAGTCGCTTCAGCCGCTCTATACGCACAAGGATGAATCTGTCTTTGAGGTTCCCCTGATGCCCGGTGAATTTGTACTCTACAGAATCGAAAGATAACCCCTACCTGAAGAAAACTGTGCTCCGCGCTATGCAGGGCACAGTTTTTCACTTTCCTTAAGGTTTCTGCCTTCCATCGTAAGGGCACCCGTATCTTCTCTCGCCTTTGCTATCCCGTCATTCTCCCTTGCCTATCCCTGGAAGCGCGCATACCCATTTCACACTCACAGAAACAGCACAGGCACTCTTCATGCCGAGTACACGCCGGTTGATTGTGCAAAGGCACGCAGTACACATAGTGCACTGCGTGCCTGTGTTTCAGTTATCCGCCTCAGTACCTGTCACGAAGAACAGTCGCAGGCAGTTGTACAGATGCGGCAGCCAGCAGTTGTAGGCATGGGTTCCGCCCTTAAATTCCACCCAGCAGCAGTTCTCTCCATCGGTAAAGCGTTCAGGCATGTCCTCCAGGATCCTGGCATAGAATGCGGCGTGCTCATCGTGCGCCATGTCTGCATTGCCGCTTCCGTTGTACCAGAAGAGCACGGGCATATCCTGCATCTTGTCATCAAGCAGCGCTTTCTCAAAGCTTTCCGGATCCGTAAGAGACCCTGAGAAGGATCCGACCTAGGCAAGGATGTCCAGGCAGTGCTTCATGGCACTGTTCAGCGACGTCGCCGAGCCCATGGAAAATCCGGCGAAAGCACGGTGCTCACGTGTAGCGATCAGGTTTCCCTCGCTCACGTCCGCATGCGCATAGGTGGCATAGGTTGTTTCCACCAGCGGAATAACTTCGTTTCTCAGCTCCATCCAGAAGTACATCGGCCAGGCAGAGGAAGCAAAGGTATAGTCCATCGGTTCCCCTTCAAAGCTGTAGAACGTCGGG
>JAFUZB010000283.1 GCA_017476845.1 Clostridia bacterium | reverse complement strand
CCTTTTTTTGCTGGCTCCGTAATGTGGCCAAATGTGAGGCCAGAAACAGAGCCAGACTGGTTCCACCGTGGAGCCAAGAATGAAGCCAGCCTTTTTTGCTGGCTCCGTAATGTGGCCAGATACGAGGCCAGAAACAGAGCCAAGAATGAGGCCAGCCTTTTTTGCTGGCTCCGTAATGCGGCCAGATGCGAGGCCAGAAACGGAGCCAGATTGGCTCCATCATGAGGCCACAATGGCTTCATTGGGACATTCCTGGCTCCATGGTGGAGCCTAACCCTATATATAATATATACTCTGCTCTTCTATACATCTACTCTTCTACACATGGGCTATAGTCAGGCAGTCAAGATCGATCATTTTTAAGTTAAATATATTTATTTAATTTTTGCGTCAAATACATTGACACTAGCATTTGTGTTTAGTACAATGGAGACACTGAAAGCGGAGAGACATTTCAGGAGAAAGGCGATGCGCGCATGGAGTAAGACAGCAACCGAACCGACTGCACCAACGGACGAAAAACGCGGAAGGAGAACAACGTGAAGGACCAGACATTTATCACGGTGGCAGAGGTTGCGGAGATCATGGGGATATCCAAATCCTATGCCTACAAGATCGTACACAGGCTCAACGAAGACTTGAAAGCCATGGGTTATCTGACGATTGCGGGACGGGTCAACCGAGGATATTTCCTGGAAAAGACCTGCTATTCGCCCGGCAGAACCCCACAGCTTTCTGCAATACCAGGAGGACAGATCGCCTAATGCCAGTTTACAAGGAGGAAAAAACGAACACGTGGCGGGTGATCTACCGCTACACCGATTGGAAGGGAGAGCGAAAGCAGACTTCAAAGCGCGGATTTGCCACCAAACGGGAGGCCCTTGCCTGGGAGCGGGAGCAGCTGAACAAAGTGACAGCCGATGTGGATATGACCTTTGCCAGCTTCATCGAACGATATACCGAAGACATGAGAACGCGTCTGAAGGAGAACACATGGAGCACCAAGGAGCATATCATCCGAACCAAGCTGACGCCGTACTTTGGAAAGCTTAAGCTCAGCAGCATCACACCCCAGCAAATTATCACCTGGCAAAATGAGCTGCTGAATTACCGGGACGCGCAGGGGCAGGCGTATTCCCCGGTCTATCTGCGAACGATCCACACACAGCTCAGCGCCATCTTCAACCATGCGGCACGGTACTACAAGCTGCGGGAGAATCCCTGCCAAAAGGCCGGAACCATGGGAAGGAAGAAAGCGCGGGAAATGCTGTTCTGGACGAAGGAGGAATACCTCCAATTCGCAAAAGCGATCCAGGATAAACCCATGGCATACCACGCCTTCCAGATGCTGTACTGGTGCGGCATCCGGGAGGGAGAGTTGCTGGCACTGACGCCTGCTGACTTCGACTTCACCAGGGAAACAGTAACCATCAGCAAATCCTACCAAAGGCTGAAAGGCAAAGATGTCATCACAGATCCCAAGACGGAAAAGAGCAATCGAACCATCACGCTGCCTGATTTTCTGGCGGCAGAGATGCAAGAATATATCGGCTCCCTGTACAGGATTCAATCAGATGACAGAATCTTCCCCTTCACCAGCAGCTTCCTCCACCACGAAATGGAGCGGGGCTGCAAAGCCTCCGGAGTGAAAAAGATACGCATCCATTGTTGCGAATTCGCTGAGATGACACGGATTTGCTCATGAAATCGTCTTCACTTTGCCAAGATAGGTGTCATAACCGAAGGGGGATGACACGATATAAAGAGCGGGGATGGAAAACATTCGGCTTGTATCAACGCAATGCGTGTTCAAAAAAGCAGCAAGCACACCCACCAGGATATACTTGCTGCTTTTGCAGTTTCTCAAGCACGCTTGCTTTTCTTGGGACGACTACTTGCCGTGAGATCATCCATTGTCATTTGCCCACGGGCCTGAGGATTCTTAACCTTCACCTCCCAGACCAATCTGGTAATCGCCTGGGATCGTGACATGTGCTCCTGCATGGCATATTGGTCTAACCGGTCTAATGTATCTGCTTGCAATGAGATATTTACCCGCATGTGCATTTGTCTCCCTTCACGACGCAACATTTGTGTACTCCGTGTGCTTGTATGCACTCAGGCTACTCAACGTAGTCGTCTGGCCACACGCAGTTCACAACAGTTCTCCACCGAAGAGCGGACGGAATTTCTCGACCGCTTCCTCCAAGTCACCAAGCAGGTCCTGGATTTCTTGAATTGCAGGATAGATGTCTGCCAATGTACTGAAGGCTACATCATATGCATCGCTCAGGTCATCATACTGCATCACTGCTTGCGTGGCTACTTGAATAGAGTTGGCGAGATCAAGAGAAGAATTGCACCTGTTGGTTTCTGTGCTGTTGTACATAAGACACACTCCTTACACAATTGTTGTATTCAAACTCTGTAACTGGATAGTACAAAGATCTTCGTTCCAGTCTTTGTACTGTGGGATAAGAAACGAGCGTTGTGAATTGCGACTTCTACACGCATCTCCTGCCTCATCGTGGTCAACAGCTATTACGACGGGCAGATATCTCGCAATCCGGTCAATTGCTTTCTGGTTGTAGACCCCGCCAATGCCGCAGTACAGCGTTTTCCCATCTTCAACCCCAGTCATTCGACGGATCAGGTAAAGACTCAGTGCATCAATCGCGCCTTCACATACCATTGCCTGCTCGGGACGAAGATTGCCGCTCCTGAAAGCCCAACAGCGGTCGGGATTGGCCTTCTTGCATTGGTGGAAGGAAGAGCCGGGAACCGTTCCACGCATTTCGTAGAAATCACGCTTTCTGCTGAGAAATACGAGATTCCCGGTGCGCTCTTCCGTGTAGATTAAATCCCTTTTCAGAAGCGTCTGACTCAGTTCTGGAGGGATTCCGCGCGACTGCATATACCGAATGGCTTTTCTGTCTCCATGCAGATCGCGCTTTGGTAGTTCCGTCAGCTTCACCTCTTCATTTGCGACTGGCGGTGAACGGCTGGTTCGGTTATCCTGCGGGGTTATGCAGCCTAGCAGCAGTCCCTCAGTCAGCGCATCGACAGCCTGTACAAAGGAGTACCCGAGATATGTCGTCAGGAAGTCAATACTGTTTCCGGTTTCGTTCGTGCTGAAATCCGTATACCCACAATATCCCTGACGGACGCAAACACTGTGATTCGCTATTAATCGAAGGCTATGGCCCTCCCGAATCACTGTGTCCGGATGGTTGCGCACAATGAAATCATAGAGATTCGTAACCCTGGCAGCACGAATCTTGTCGGCAGTTAGAGATACTCGAATCTGGTCGCAGGTTACGTGCAAAATACATCCCCCTTTCCTCAGGCATCGCACGGATCACGCAGGGACTCGTGTTCTACTACATACTGCACATCCATATCGTCCAACAGCTTTTTGTTTTGCTGCATACCGTAGAACAGCGTGTTATTGCATATTCTGTTCAGCAAGCGAGGAAGACCGGCCGAACATGTATACAGTGCATCCATCCCATTCGCAGTGAAGATATCTTGTTTCTCCTTCCCGGCGTACTGAAACTGACATCGTATATAGCGCTCTACATCACTGCGGTCATACGGTTCAAGAAGAATCTTCTGGTCAATCCGCTGGTGAATTGCACGGTATTCCTTTAGCGAAAGCTTGTATAACAACTCTTTCTGACCAATGAGAATCAGAGATACCGGGCTCACGGAGTCGTATTCACTGTTGAGCAGAAATCGGAATTCTTCCAAAGTGTCCCGGTCCAGCAGGTGCGCTTCATCCAGAGCAAAAATCACTTTGGTTTTCTCAGTTTCAGCAATAGCCTTGAGTTCGTTCTGGAGACTTCGTTTTGCAGGTCCCAGGAAGTATTCTTCCTTCAGATTCATCTGCGAGAGAAAGCTGTTGTACAGCCACTTTGGAGTGAGGCCGGACTGGGAGGTATAGATCAGCTTGTAACTGGATCGCGGAAGACACGTGGCAAGCCTGCGAATCAGAGTGGATTTCCCAACACCCGGTTCTCCAACAAGGGCAAGCATGTACTGGTGGTCAATACCATGCCTGAGTCGTCCCATTGCCTCACGACAATTCTGAGACTCATACAGTGATTCTGCAGGAAGGTTCTTTACAAACGGAGTATGTTTAAAGCCGTAGAACGAGAGAAAATCCATCTCTACCACTTCTTTCTTCATTGTGTTGTTTGCAACGTGAAGGTCGTTGCATTACCTTCACCGTCGCTCAAAACGACAGCTTGTTATTCCTGTGATGCATCCTTATTCTGTGCCGTTCTCTTCTCTGTATCGTCCATGCCGTAATCCGCAAATGAAATGGCATCAGCGCACACATCGGCAATCTCCTGCGCGTAGCTGTCTGCGGCATTGAGTATCCTGGAGTGATTAGGCTTTGTATCCGGCTGAGGCTTGGGTTTACTCCAGTTATTCACATAAGGGCCGATTCCAACTGGTTTGAGCTGGATATCCTGCTTGTCCTTACCAACCATGATTACAGAAGAGAGATCGATCGGGTTATACACCAGGGTTACATTCAATCCGCGGTATTCCGGCGGCACACCAAATTTGACATTATTCACAGAAACGATACTGCCCTTGGTGACTTTACGGACCTCTACATAACGGAAAGCACGTTCGACCATGGCGCTATTGAGATACTCGAGCGGACGACTGTCAATTTCAAATTCCTGCAGCGGGCTGCGGCCTTCCGTAGGAAAAGCCAATCCATTCACTTTGTAATATTCCTCAATTCCGGAATGAGGCACGTCAACATAGTAAGCTTTCTTGAAAGTATCCCACCTTTTGTTCATCTCTTTAACATCCGTGATCTTTGCCAGTTGGCATTCTGTAAGAAAGGTATCCACCACCTGGTGGAACTTTTCTACCTTTCCCTTTGCATTCCCGGCCCGCGGTTTTGCGTGACGGATAACCATCCCGAGTTCACTAAGCGCATTCTTCAAGTGCTCAGTAACATACTGTCCGCCGTTGTCGCAGTAGGCAACATCAAACTTTCCATAGAGCTGAATGGCTTGGCGGAAGGATTCCTCCACCACAGTAGCTTTCTGGTTTTCATACCAACAGCTGTGTAGCGGAAAACGTGAATGGTCATCCAGGATATTGGAAAGGTAAAACGTACGTGCTGGCGTGGTTTTGGTGGCAGGTATGCGGTAACTGTACTTAATGTCACACTGCACCAGCATCATTCTGTGCTCCTTGTTAAAGCGCCTGGCTGCTGTAGCGGCAGGCACCGGATCCATTAAGAGCGCTCTTCTGGTACAACCCGCACGTTGAAAATACCGTTGCATGGTAGAACGTTTCAACACGTTAGGCTCCACTTTGTGCTCAAGCTCCAGTGTGCGGATAATGTTTCGGACAGACCTGGTTGGCACCTCACGTTTCATCGACATAGCGTCTTGCAGCAAATCATCAAAGTTCACCGGAAGCGTTGTTCCCATTCCGTGCCCCCTCGGAAGAGGAAGCAGTCCGTTTTTCGGATCTGTACGATATGCCTTTTCCCAGCGGTACAGCGTTCGTACCGAGACATTTTCCCTTTTGCTGATTTCCTTTCTTTGAGCTATACGTTCATCCTCATCCAGACTGTCCTGTAACAGTGGTCGTATGATTGCATAGCGTTCTCGCGCAGTTTCTTCTCTCTGTAAATCCACAGGCATCCCTCCTTTTCGCTTCGCGTACGCGCATGGTACCACACGAGGAAACGAAGAAAAAAAGCCCTGGAAGCCTTGATTCTATTGGGATCCGGCGCGTTTTTGTGATGCTGCTGTGTCAGCGCAAAAATCCAGTGGAATTTTCGCTACGAACCATTGAAGAACACAAATTGATTACAACACACAATTTATAATATCAATTAATTTTAGAGCAAATGTACTGATAAGCGCTTAATATTGTTGAGTAAAGCACGACAAAAAGACGCAAACGCGTCACTTTTTTGAAATCGCCCAGTGATTCAGTTGTAAAGCAAGCTAACGAATCTTGGATGAAGGTTGGATAACAGGCCTCTGATATACTCTTCACCCCGGTTGGTTCCATAGTATGGTGTAAGACGACCACCATACATATAAGCGTTTCTGACAGATCTTTGCAGAAACGAGTCCCTGTGTGTTCGTAATTCTATGGTCACTGCATCTTCGTATTTCAGCGCGTCAAGAAATTGGGTGAACGCTTTATTGTCGGGTCTAAGCAAATGCATCTCGGTAAAGAAGCGGAGTACAGGACCGTGAAAATTAGAAATGTTTTGGAGGAACCATATCGTCCACAAACTCATGGTCTCCAAGCAGGGATGAAATGCATTATTAGCAGCATATGCTTTCTCTTCCCTTGATTCCTTAACTGTATTATCTTCCGCTGGCTTGTCATTCAGTGCTTCCTTTATCTGGAGCAAAATACACTCTGCTATTGTATCTGCAAGGTAACGTTTGTTCGGAAGCACACCAAGAGGGAGGACACGCTCAATCCGATTTCCACACCGATACCTTCGAATGGGGATTATCACATCATGTTTTTTCCCGGTCTCCTTCTCCAGGATATATACATGTCTTGGGACAGAATCATAATATGTGGCGTTTTCGGTACATCCGTCAAGCTTGACGGGTTCCATCGCTGCCCAGTCAAAGGTGACATAGACTTTAGTGCCTTCTTTGGATCCGTTGGAATCCTGAACAATTTTGACCTCCAGAGGAACATGAGATATAATCATCGCTGATAGTCCTTGTTTTAAGCGTTGGTGTCGCGAGATGTAGGGCTTTTTTTGTAACAAAAAAGCCTGACATACGCTATGGATAAAGTATCCGTGACATTATGCCAGACAATTCAGCGACAGAAAATAGGGCAATTCGATGCCATTTCAAATAAGCACTAACAT